>CAZDHQ010000172.1:0-7861 GCA_964505135.1 uncultured Ferruginibacter sp. | reverse complement strand
ATCAAGCTCATTTGGAATACCATCATTGTCCGTATCCAATGGCAACTTATCCTGGTAAGATTCCTGCTCAATAATAAAATGCAAAGTGCCGCCAGATTTTTTACCGAGGTCAATTATTTCTTTTACAGGAATAACGCCCTTACCTAAAATAGTGCTTTCGTAACCACCGCCCATTTCTCCTTTATCTGCTGATTTAATTTCATCCTTCACATGCATCAGTTCAAAACGGCCAGGGTATTGTTTCATAATTTCCAGGGCAATACCGCCTGCATGATACATGTTGCCAATATCCAACTGCTGTGCTACTAAATTAGGATCAGTATTTTTTAAAATGATGTCAAATACTTTTTCTCCATTGAGTTTTTCACTGAATTCAAAGTCATGGTTGTGATAACCGAACTTCATGCCTGATTTTTTGCAGAGCTCTCCATTTTTATTAAACACTTCCATGAACTTTTTCAGGTCATCCGAATTTTTGCGCAGGCTTTCATCCAGCCATGGGCTTATTACATATTGCTGGCCCATGATGGCTGCATCTTCCACGGTGTATTTCCACAAATCAGTAAACTCATTTTTATCAGCATCCCAATGTTGTTTACCAAATACGGTGTGTCCGCTTTTCATTTGCATGCCCAGGTCTGCCAATACTTTTTTAAAGTCATTGGCAGTCCATCCATAGAATTTCCGGTTTATATAGTTGGCATGCTCTACGTATTTATACCCCATAGCGCTAAGTTTAGTTAAAGTGCCCATCGGATCTTTTTTCATATCATCTCTTACAGAATACAACTGTATACCGGTGATATGTTTTTCTTTAAATCCCAATGCCGATAATTTTTCTGAAAGCAGTGCAAGGCCTGTAGCAGCAACAGCAGAAGTTTTTACAAATTTTCTTCTTGAATAAGCCATGGCAAGATTTTTTTAAAATTAAATAATGGTGAATGTAAAATATAAATACAGTTCCAACTTAAAAATTGGTTTGCAAACTATCGGAAGGATTCATCCTGGTAAGCTTTCTTTTTTTATAATCGTAAGAAGCATTTAAAATGTATTGGTAAAAATCTACAAGGCTGGCAGTTTGGGTAAACTCAAAATCAGGACGGTATTCCTGCATAAACTCATTTAGTTCCGCACCCTCCAGTCTTGTAATTCTTTTTACCGTATTTTTATTAAAACGGTAGTTGATATAATTTTCTTTTTCCTGTTCTTCCAGCCGTTCCTGCATTCTTCTTAGCTGGCGATTTCTTTTAAATCTAAATACATTTACCAATTCATTCAGGTCCATTCCCGCCGCCCCGGTATTGGCGTCATTACTCAATTTGATACCCGGCTTTTCGTAATTGAAAATTTTAGCGTACTGTTCCCTGTTAGCGATAGAATCCTGCCGGTAGTTTTTGGCATACACCTTTACTTCCTTTAATGTTCTGAACTTTTCCTTTACCCTTATGTGCAATGAAATGTCAAAGTTGGCCATATCGGGAATTTGCTTTACCGAAAACTTTGCCGTGGGTTTATCATTATAAATAAATGTGAGGGAATCCTTTTCTTTTGTCACAATGGTATACCTGCCCATTGAATCAGTAATTGCTGTGGTACCACTGCTGCTCTTAACCAATACATCCTTTACGGGAATGGTTTTGGTAGAATCCAGTACGGTGCCACTAATGGTTAGCTGCGCTGTGGCAGCAGTGCAGGACATTAACAGCAAGCAAATAAACAGGTGTATTTTTTTATTCAAGCCGATTGATTGTATTAATACGGGCAACAATATTAAGTAACAAAATTTACCCGGCGCAGCTATTGATTTATTTTAACGCTGATTTTCACTTTTGAGCAGCTGGCTGATCACTTCCGGGAAATGGGCATGTTCCAACGCATGAATTTTTGCAGCCAGGCTTTCTGCCGTATCTGTTTCAATAACCGGGCAGCGGGCCTGGAAAATGATATTGCCATGATCATACAGCTCATCCACAAAATGAATGGTGATGCCTGATTCCTTATCATGTGCATCTATTACCGCCTGGTGAACAAACTGACCATACATTCCCTTGCCACCATATTTTGGTAAAAGGGCGGGGTGGATATTCACTATTTTATTCCGGTAGGCATTAATAAGCCCCGCAGGAACCTTCCATAAAAAGCCCGCCAGTATTATAAATTCTACTCCATATTCTTTTAAAACAGGCACATAGTGATCTCCTCTAAAGAATTGCTCCTTTTCAATCAGCAGCGTAGGTATTTTTTCTTCTGCGGCAATATTGAGTACGCCTGCGCCGGGCTTATTACATACTATCAAAACAACTTCTACACTCTCATCGGCTTTAAAATACTCAATGATTTTTTTGGCGTTGCTGCCGGCCCCGCTGGCAAATATGGCTATGTGAACAGGATTTTTCTTCTTTCCACTCATTCTGGTCCAAATTTTTACAAGGTATTTTTTAAAAAACACAAACTGTCCAAGCGGTATGCTTATGATTAAAACACACAAAGGCCACAGTAGTGTAACCAATACAATATATACAATAATCCAAAGCGCTCCTTTCTCAATGCTGGTAACCGAAAGTATTTTTCTACCAACGAATCCGCAGACACTTCCCCCAAGGGCAAAGGTTAAAATGATAAGTAAAAGGTTAAGATTGTTTACCCCCCAGCGGTGTTTCAGCTTGTTCAACATTTAACAAAAATGGATTAAAAATTTTAATAAAACAGCTTCTTTAAACAGAAACTCGCTGCAATTATTTCTGTTTACAGAAACATGACAAAGATTAATTGCATCATATAACAAAACGCTGAAACTCAAGCTGGACAAGGGAAAAATTTTTTTAGAAATGTTGATATTATGTCAATATCCTGACTTATTTTTGCAGCCATTGAAGAATATTCTTCCACCAAAGACACCTAAGCAAGTGTATGAGTCGCTATAGAAAAATCTTTAACATTTTCCTCGGAAGTGTTTTATTATCTTTTTTTATCTTATCAGCCAATAACAGTTTTGCAGCCGACGGTGAAGCTTTATTTAAGGCAAACTGTGCCAACTGCCACAAGCCAGACGCCGATTATACCGGTCCAATGCTGAAGGGAGCAAGGGAAAGAGAGCCGAATCCTAATTGGGCTTACGAGTGGGTGAACAACGTTAATAAAATGCTTGAAACAGACCCCTATGCAAAGGATTTGCAGGCAAAGTTTGGTGGCATTAAGATGACGCAGTTTAACCTGCCTAAAGAAGATATCAAAGCTATTTTAGACTGGGCTGATGCTTATACTCCTCCTGCGGTAACCGCCCCAGCTGGCGGTGCTGGTAAACCAGCTGAAGACAACTCCCTATTATTTGGTATTCTTACTTTAGTTCTGGCAGTTGTAGCCTTTATATTATTACAAGTTAACAGCAGCCTTAGGAAATTATCTGATGAAAAAGAAGGTATTTTAAGGGCTGAGCCTGTTCCTTTCTACCGCAATAAGACTTACCTGATGTTAGGGGTAATCGTATTGTTCTGTCTTGGTGGCTATTTCACCATAGAAGGTGCTATCGGCCTCGGTCGCCAAAAGAATTACCAGCCTGAACAGCCTATTTATTACTCACATAAAGTACACGCTGGTGTAAACCAGATTAACTGCTTATACTGCCATAATGGTGCATGGGAAAGCAAAATTTCCAATGTGCCTTCTGTAAATGTTTGTATGAACTGTCACATGGCGGTTAAAGAATACAAAGGTGATCCAATCACAAAAGACGACGGTACACCGGTAAATGGAACTGCAGAAATTCAAAAATTATACGCTTACGCAGGATGGAATCCTGACACAAGAAAATATGATAAACCAGGTAAGCCAATCGAATGGGTTAAAATTCACGCTTTACCTGACCACGTTTATTTCAACCACAGTCAACACGTAAAAGTAGGTAAACAGCAGTGTCAAACCTGCCACGGGCCTATCCAGGAAATGGGTGAAGTGTACCAGTATGCTGACCTAAGCATGGGCTGGTGTATTAACTGCCACAGGGAAACCAAGGTTAATTTCTATAACAAAGAAACCGGTGAAGGCAATAAATTTTACAGCATTTATGAGAAGTTCCATAACGACATTAAGGCTGGTAAAATGGATAGCGTAACGGTAGAAAAAATCGGTGGAACTGAGTGTCAAAAATGTCACTATTAATTTGAACTGGGTTGTTTAAACCCTCGCTCTTTCTATAATATCATTACTTTAAAAAATAATCCATTTAAGCGGATTGGATAACATGGGAAAAAAATACTGGCAAAGTTTCGGAGAATTAAATCAAACGGAAGCTCATAAGCAATCGTCTGAAAATGAATTTAAGGAAGAATTATTGCCCTTAGCAGACCTGGATGACAAAGGGTTGGCTGATGCAAAAACGCCCCGTAGAGATTTCTTAAAATATCTAGGCTTTAGCACCGCTGCTGCTACCATTGCTGCTAGCTGCGAAATGCCAGTTCGTAAAACTGTTCCCTACCTTCAAAAGCCTGATAATGTTACACCGGGTATAGCAAACTATTATGCTTCTACCTATGTGAACGAAGGTGATGTGGTTCCGGTAATTGTAAAGCAGAGAGACGGTCGTCCTATCAAAATTGAGGGTAACGAAAAATCTGCGATTACTCACGGTGGTACTAGCGCTCAGTCACAGGCTTCTGTATTGGATTTGTATGATATGGCAAGGGTTCGCTATCCTTTGCAAAACGATGGTAAAGCATTTAAAGAAGTAACAAGTTTTGATGCATTTGATAAGCTGGTTGCTGATAAAATAAGTTCATTGGGTGGTAAGCCAATTGTATTGCTTACTTCTACGATAAACTCTCCTTCTACTTCACAGGTTATTGCTGAGTTTTTGGCAAAATATCCTGGTAGCAGGCACGTGCAATACGATGCAGTAAGCTACAGTGGAATGTTGTTGGCAAATGAAGCCTGCTACGGTAAAAGAGCCATTCCTGCTTATCAGTTTGATAAAGCAAAAGTAATTGTAAGTCTAAGTGCTGATTTTCTTGGTACATGGTTGAGCCCTGTTGAGTTTAACAAGCAATATTCAGTTAACAGGAAAATTTCTGGTGAAAAGCCTGAAATGAGCCGCCATATACAGTTTGAAAGCAGTCTAAGCTTAACTGGTAGTAATGCCGATGATCGCTTTACACATAAACCTTCTGAAAAAGGTGCAGTAGCGCTTGCTTTGTTGGCTAAGCTGGGTGGTGCAGTAACTGCCCCTGCTATTGCTGATGCTGCTTTAAATAAAGGAATTGAATTAGCTGCTGCACAATTGAGTGCAAATAAAGGCGCTGCCCTGGTTGTGTGCGGAAGCAATGATGTAAATCTCCAGATCATTGTAAATGCTATCAATGAGGCAATTGGTGCAAATGGTACTACCATTAACTGGGGCGCAACATCAAACTACCGCCAGGGTGTAGACGCGGATTTTGTGAAGCTGGTTGATGAGATCAATGCAGGTGCAATTGGTGGTTTATTTGTGTATGCTACCAACCCTGTTTACACTTACAGGGAAGGTAAAAAGCTGGCTGATGCTATTAAAAAATTGCCGCTTTCTGTTTCATTCAATGCTTATTTAAATGAAACTGCTGAAGCTTGTAAATATGTAATTCCTGCTCCGCACTGGTTAGAAAGCTGGGGCGATGCTGAACCAAGAACTGGTTATATCAGCATGATCCAGCCGTTAATCAACCCATTGTTTAAAACAAGACCATTCCAAACTTCTTTATTGAAGTGGAGCGGTAACGCTAACGATTGGGAAACTTACTTCAAAACATATTGGGCTACCAAACTGGGCGGTGAAGATGCATTTAATACAGCTTTACAAAATGGTTTAGTACAACCTGAAGCGGCAACCGCTTCGGCTGCTACATTTAATGGAGCAGGTGTTGCTGCTGCTGCTGGTAAAGTTACTGGTGCTAAGGCTGGTAATTATGAAGTGGTGATTTATCAAAAAGTGTCTATTGGTACTGGTACGCAGGCAAACAACCCCTGGTTGCAGGAATTGCCTGATCCAATTTCTAAAGTAACCTGGGACAACTATGCGTTAGTTAGTCCATCTCTATACAAAGAACTGTTTGGTAAAGATGTGTTGAATGACCAGCGTGCTGGCGATCATTACGAAGTAACGCCTGAAAAGCCTACGATCAAAATCCAGGCAAACGGAGTAGAAGTAGAATTACCTACCTTAATCATTCCTGGTCTTCATCCCAAGGTGGTGGCAGTAGCTGTAGGTTATGGAAGACAAAGTGCTGATAAAGAAAAAACAGGTGAACAAATTGGTTTATCTGCTAAAGATGCCGGCGTAAATGTTTATCCACTGGTTGGTTTTGATGGTACTGGTTTCCGCTATTCAGGAGCAGCCGACATCAAGAAAACCGAGAATGTATATGCAGTAGCTCAAACACAGGTGCATGGTTCTTCTGAATCAAGACCGGTGATTTATGAAACTTCATTAAAGAGCTTTATTGTCAATCCGGAGGGAGTAACTGCTGAGGCAAATGAAGAGAGAGAAAGTTTGATTCCTTTTGGCCATGATGATTATAGAAAAGATGCGACCATTTATCCTGATTACGTAAAACCAGGTGTTAAATGGGGGATGAGCATTGACCTGAATACCTGTACTGGTTGTAGTGCCTGCGTAGTAGCTTGTACTGCTGAAAATAACGTGGCAGTAGTGGGTAAAAAGCAGGTAATGCGTTACCACGAAATGCACTGGCTCCGTATTGACCGTTACTTTACCGGTAGTGCAGAAAATCCCGATGTGGTATTCCAGCCAATGCTTTGCCAGCATTGTGATAATGCCCCTTGTGAGAACGTTTGTCCGGTAGCTGCTACTAACCACAGCAGTGAAGGCTTAAACCAAATGACTTATAACCGTTGTATCGGTACAAGGTATTGCGCCAACAACTGTCCTTATAAAGTACGCCGCTTTAACTGGTTAGATTATACGGGAGCTGATAGCTTCCCTGATAACCAAAATCCATTGATTGGTGTAGATCTGAACGAGGTTACTACTCAAATGAACGATGAGTTAACAAGAATGGTATTGAACCCGGATGTTACCGTTCGTTCAAGAGGTGTGATTGAAAAATGTTCTTTCTGCGTACAGCGCTTACAGGAAGGTAAACTGAATGCTAAAAAAGCTGAAGATCCAAGCCTGGTAAGAAATTTAAAAACAGCTTGTGCACAGGCTTGTCCTACTAACGCTATCACATTTGGAAATGTGAACGATAAGGAAAGTGATGTTTACAAGATCAGGAACGTAGAGCAGAAGCACAGAAACTTCTATGTGCTGGAAACCTTGCACGTATTGCCGAATGTGAGTTACCTGGCTAAAGTAAAAAATACTGACAGGCATGTAACCAACGAGAAAGAGAACGAAATGCACAACGAGCAACAAGCATCGCCTGCTGAAAAAGAAAAGGCACATGCATAATAGCTGAATGAAGAATTGTCGTAAAAGAGTCCGGACGATTAATGTCCGGATGCTGACCAAAGCGTCAGCATGCGACGCCTGTGAAGTTGAATAAGAGAGAAAGATCGGTACAAAATAAAAAACAAAAGGCTCACAGTTTAAAAACTGGAAAGCTCAAAGCTTAGAAAAATATGTCATTATTAAAGTACGAATCACAGATCAGGGAACCTTTGGTGGATGGCGATAAGGATTATCACCAGGTTACTGAAGACATCTTACGTCCGATTGAAATGAAGCCAACCAAATTATGGTATGTGGGTTTCTGGATCAGCGTGGCGCTGTTGCTCTTTGGTGTGTACAGTGTTTACCGGGAGGTTGTTTACGGTATTGGTCAGTGGAACCTGAATAAAACGATCGGCTGGGGATGGGATATCACCAACTTCG
>CAZDHQ010000171.1:0-7873 GCA_964505135.1 uncultured Ferruginibacter sp. | reverse complement strand
TTAAATAAAGTTGCAAGAGAATTATTAAGCGACTTTACTGAGGTAGAACAAAACTTTGAACAGATACGTAAAGACATACAGAGAAAATATACAGAAAAAGATATAGCAAAAGGTTCTTTACTGGTGTTTGCTTTAGATGCATTGGATGAGATTGAGGGTAAAGACCAGGGAAAAAGTTTCAAAGCCTTTTGGGAGTTCCTAATGGATGAAAGGAAACAACAGGAGTTTACCCAGCTTACTGAGCAATTGTATCTGCTTCTTAAGGATAGAAATATTGATTATGGTAATGACAGGTTTTTAAAAAACCTGAAAAGGTATTTGCATGCTTCAGGTAAAAAAGTCATTGATGCCAACCGAAAGTTAAGCGAAAAAATTAGCCGTGTACTATCCGAAAAAAATATGCTCGAACGAAGAAGGGCGATGGAGCTGATAGGAGAAATTAGACAATTTGCCTACGCATTGACAGATAGCCGGTTTAAGGATGATGAATTTCTTGAGATCGAAGATGAAGCTGATTTAAACCTTATTGACAGATGGGAATTAGGAGATGATAAAGAAGATTCAACCGCCGTTCAATTTCCTGACGGACTTGGGGGAGCTATTTCATCAGAGGTTGATTTTAAATCTTTATTTGATCAGTTTACAATTGATAAAAAGAAGCTGGTACAACGAATAGATGCTATGCTTCAAAACAAAACACAGGTGACCCTAAAAGAAATCGTAGATAACTATGGGTTAGAAAATGGCCTAAGTGAAGTTGTTGGCTATTTTTCTATTGCATCGGGCAGTAACTACCATATAATACTTGAAGAAACAATAGACCCAATTTTTATTGACGAAAGAAAAATAAATGTGCCAATGATCATTTACACTAAGCCAAACAACTAAATAGAAAATGGAATCTACAACATCGAGAGCCCTTTATGCCCACGTGATAATAAAATTATTACAAGGGCCGGTATATGCTGATGAAAAACTGGCTTGGCGTGATTTGCAATCATGGCAATCATCAATACGTGACTATTTTGCTAAGATTGGAATTGAACTTTTAATTAATGAAGTAGATGGCTTCGCCAGAATTATGCAACCAGATGCTGAAGAACATGACGAAAATCCGTTACCAAGGCTGATGCGAAAGCAAACTATGAATTATGAAACAACTTTGCTGTGCGTTATACTAAGAGAAATGTTAGAAGAATTCGATATAAAAAGCGAAGGAACAAAACTATTTCTTACACAAAAAGATATTAAAGAAAGAATTGAACTTTTTTATAAAGAACAGACCAATAAAAGTAAGCTATGGAAGGATCTTTCAAGACCTATAAATAGTTTACAGAATATCGGTATCCTGAAATTGACACGTGAGGACCAGGTTAATAAAGACAATAGTCAATATGAAGTAAAAAGAATTTTAAAAGCGTTAGTTAATAACGAAAAATTGGAACAAATTAAGAACAAGTTAGGAACCCATGTCAACACTATTCAACAGCAATAATTCAGAAGGCGGCTTTAGACTGCGATATATGGAAGTGTTCAATTGGGGCACTTTTAATGGCAAGGTATATAAGCTACAGACCAATGAGAAAACCTCATTGCTTACTGGTGCAAACGGTAGTGGAAAAACTACTTTAATTGATGCCTTGCTGACTTTATTGGTTCCAAGCAGTAAAAGGTTTTACAATCAATCTTCCGGGGCAGAAATAAAAAAAGAAAGAGATGAAAACTCTTACTTCTGGGGACATTTTGGAAAGACATATTCCGAACTAGACGAGAAATCAAAGACAGAACAACTAAGGAATAAATTACGTTAGTACAGGTTCGTTGGTTTAATGGTGGAGCATTAAAAAAAGTTTTTATTGTTTCCCCACATCAATTAAGTATCAATGAACATTTTGGAACTGGCCATTTTGATACAAAAGGAGAATGGAAAAAGAAGTTTTTAAAGCAGTTTCCAAAAACAGATCTATTTGACAGTTTTAAAGATTATGCGGCAAGGTTCAGCGATCTTTTTGGCTTGAAAGAAAAGGCTTTGTCCCTGTTTAACCAAACGGTAGGGATAAAAGTATTGGGAGATCTTACGCAGTTTATAAGACACCAAATGCTTGAAGAACCAGAAGCTGAAGAACAGTTTAAAGGATTATATGATCACTATAATGATTTATTAATTAGTCATAAGGCAATTCAGAAAGATGAAAAGCAATTGGAATTGTTAGAGCCTGTTATTGAAAACAAAAACCGCCTTGGGAAACTAACGGTCAGTCTTTCTCTTTTATCTTTTATTCAGGAACAATTACCCTTTTTTCTTGATAAAATTGAATATGACTTATTAGATGCTCATATTGTTAAAGTAGAAGTTGAGATTGACGAAATTAAAAGTGAACACATAACTATTGATGCAGGGATTAAACAATTGGAAGATGAGCAAAAGCAGTTGATAACTCAAAAGGCATTATTGAATATTGATTCTCAAATTCTGCTATTAAATAAGGACAAAGCTTCAGAAATCAAAGACAGAGACGCTAAGAAGAAAAACTTTGATGATTATACAATACTTGCTGCCAAACTTGGGCTTCAAACCCATCTTACTGACTTGACTTTTAGAGACAATTCTACAAAAATTGAGCAGCTTAATAGTTCTCTCACTCAGCAGTATGAAGAGTTAACCCATTACAGGTTTACTATAAAGAATGATAAAGAAAAACTTGCTGGCGAAATAGATGAAATACAAAGAAAAATAACTTCCTTTTTAGGAAGGAAGAATCGCATAGATGATGACTTGATTAATGTCAGGAAACGACTGTTAGATTTGTTGGAAATTGGTGAGAGTGAATTGCCTTTTGTAGGCGAACTCATAAAAGTACGTCAGGATTCGTTGCATTGGGAAGATGCAATAGAGCGTGTATTACACAGTTTTTCCTTGCAATTGTTGGTGCCAGAGAAATACAATAAACAGGTAAATCATTTTGTGCATTCTAATAATTTACAAACCAAATTGGTTTATCAGCGAATGGATCGGAGGCAAAGTGAATCTATTATGCGTTGGCCAACCGACAACGACTCATTACTAAATAAAATTGAAATTAAAGATTCTGGAATTTATAGTAAATGGATAGAGCATCAGTTAGTTGAAAGGTTTAATTTTCATTGCACTGATGACCTTGAAGTATTTTATGGTTCTCAAAAGGCAATTACGTCAAACGGTCTTATCAGGCATAACAACCGGCATGAAAAAGATGACCGCCCTAATAGATGGAGCAAAATTAAATATACGCTGGGATGGGATAACAAGGAGACTATACAATTGCTTCAACAAAATAAATACAAGCTGGAAAAGGAGCATGACGAACTATTTAAAACACTTCAGGAGTTTGCACCCCAAATCAAATCTATTGAAGATAAAAAACCCTTGATCGTTTTAATTGCAGAGATGAAATCTTTTAATGAGGTTAACTGGCAACAACATGCCGAAAAGATTGAATCGTTAAATCGACAAATGGAGGAGCTGAAAAAATCGAATGATAAGTATAAAACAATTTTTACCCAATTGGAAAGTGTAGAAACTGAGTTAGCTAAAAAGCGAACTTTAAAAGAGGATTACAGTAAAAAGTTAGGGAAACTCGAAAGTGATTACAATCTCAAGAATAACAGGAAGCTAACGATCCGGTTTGACGAGCTGACAAATGAAGGCAATAGTGCAATAGAAAATTTTATTATTAATGAAAAAATTAGCAAAGCAAATCCGGATAATCTTGGAGAACTAGAAAGTCTAAGAAAGCAATTGAGTGAGAAAGTGAAATCAAAATACGGTATGGTGAATGGTGAGTTTAATGATTTGAATTTACAAACTTTATCTCTTGTTAATGCTTTCGTGAATCCTACAGAGAAAATTTTAAAAGACTTCCCAGACTGGAGCGGGGATGCGATGAACATAAGCGCAAGCCTTACAAGCCTTGAAGAGTTGGAAGACTTATATAAGACAATTAAAAATCAGCGATTAGTAGAACATAAGCGCCGCTTCAAAGATTATATGGATAAGAGTATGCTTGATGCTCTTACAAATTATCGGACATGGCTGTTTAACGAGGAAGATAAAATCAAGGAAGTCATAGAGGAATTAAATGTGCCACTAAAGAAGATAACATTTAATAAAAATCCCGATACTTATTTACAATTGGAGTGCAGGGCAACAAAAGAGCATGAAATAAGACTTTTTAAAGAACAGCTCAGTTCAACGATTCCCAATACGCTTGAATTTGCGATACAGAAAGATGAAGCATACAGAGAGGAAATTTTCAAAAGAATTAAAGCGCTGATTACGGAACTGCAAAAAGAAGAAGTGTGGAGAAAGAAAGTGACCGACATTAGAAACTGGCTTACGTTTAGTGCAAGAGAATATTCATCAGTTGAAAATAAAGCAGGTCAATATCATGATAACACAGCGAGTTATTCTGGTGGACAAAAAGCACAGTTTACCTACGCTATACTGGGTGCCGCCATTGCACATCAATTTGGTATATTTCAGCCAGGGAAACAATACAAAAGTCTGCGGTTTATTACGGTAGATGAAGCGTTTAGTAAATTAGACCCGGAAAAGAGTCAATTCTTAATGGAATTTTGTGCTCAATTAAACCTGCAGATTTTGGTTGTTACCCCATTGGACAAAATCAATATCGCTGAGCCATATATCAACGCCGTTCATTTTGTCGAGATAAAGAACAAAAATAATTCAATAGTGTACAACCTTACTATGGATGAATATTATGAAAGGAAAGAGGAGTTTAAACAATTAGCCGAAAGTACAGAATGATAACACCTAAAGAACTACTGGCTAAGGCTGATAAAATAGCATTCAAAATCATTAGTGCTCATTTAAAAGGTGATAGCAAATTCCCTTTGCTGATGCCAAGCAATAAGCAGGTTACTGGTAGTAATTTTAGTGACTGGAAAAATGACCTTTTGCCATTGTACCAGCATTCTAAAGCAGTAAAGAAAAAAGGATATTCAATTGATTGGAAGGAAAAGAATATAAACGGAAGTAAACAAAGTGTACCGGCCAAAATATATTTCGATACTATTGAAGACTTTTTGCATTTTGTTGAGAAGGAAAATGACTTCCTGAAAATACTTTCAGTAAGGGAGATATTGATTAACAGTTTTCCCTCACTCGAACAATGGGTAAATGAAAATCCCGAAGTTTTACTCAATAACTATTCAGTCTGGCTTGAAATTATTAAAGTCTGCAAATACTTTACATCTAACCCACCCCCGCATCCATATTACATAAGGGACTTGCCCGTTGAAGTACATTCCAAGTTTATTGAGAAAAACTCCAATTTATTAAAAAGAATACTCGACCTGCTTTTACCTAATGATTGGATAAATATTGGCTCCAATGATTTTTCAGAACGTTACTTTCTCAAAAAAGTAAGCGTGTATACACAAATACGAATTTTAGATGACGGTTTAAAAACTTATTTAGGATACGATGAATGCTCTCTTACACTGGAAGATGCGGCATGGATTAAGTGGGTTCCTGAAAATGTTTTTATAATTGAAAATCAAATCTGCTTTCTCACTTTTCCAAAAGTTAAAAATTCAGTTGCCATATTTGGCGAGGGCTTTAAGAGCAGACTTAGCAAAGATATTCCATGGCTTAACAAAACTAATTTATATTGCTGGTTTGATTTAGATACTGCCGGATTTGAAATGCTTAATATGATTCGGGAACACTACCCTAAAGCCATTAGTTTTTTAATGGATGAAAAAACTTATTCAATATTTGAAAACTTTTCAGTAGATAATAAAGGGAAGAAAAAAACACTTCCATTACTTTCTCCCGACGAACAAAAGATTCATCAGTTTTTAATAGATAATAATAGAAGGTTAGAACAAGAAAGAATTTCTTTTCCTTATGTTCAAATGAATTTGAAGTTATTAACTGAATAAGGCAACAAAACAATATTTTACTTCTTCAAAACTTGGCACCTTGTCCCAAATGAGTGGATTTGCCCTTTTTAAAAGAAATATTTACAATCCGAAGATTTATTGTTCTTTAATTATTTCCTGAATTTTATTATCTATTAAAACAAAACAAAACTGATGATACTTTAAAAAACTCTTCATTTCATTGTCGGTTGAGGGTGGGAAGAATTTAACTCCAATGGTAATGCTGTTAAGACCAAAGTTCCACTGAGACCTAATTTTAAAATTTTTAGAACATAAATCTTGATCAATAGATTTAATGAATTCGATAAATTTATCAATCCCCACTATTTTTAATTCTGTGCGCCAATTTACCCTTCTTTCATATACGACATTATCAGTAAGGGTTTTCGCTATTCCATCAACGTCAAAATTGTTACAGGAATTGATAAATTCTCTGATAATTTTTCGAGGAAGTTTTTGTTCATCTCTTAACTCTTTCTTCTGTTGTTCTTCGAAATCCTTAAAATCTTTAGCTACTATTTCTTGCAATTTCAAAAATCCATAATTAAAAGCTTCAATTGGCGATTTGTAAAGCCTATCCTTAAGAACTTCTACTGCACTATTTTCCTCACTTTTTTCTTTGAAATAATTTAATAATAAATAGCCTTTTTCTCCCGTTGTTTTATTTTCTCCATTTACTATATTTATACAATAGTCTTGAATGTTTTCTTGAAATAAAACTTTTACTTTTGGATTAAATTTTTCAGGAGTTTTGGCTACTTTCTTTATCAGATACTTTACCTCATTTAAGGGGTTTTCAATTTGTCTTCCCCACCCATCAGTCGAAAACTCAGACTGATACCTTGCTATTTGAGCTCTAATTTCTGTCTTACCGCGAGCTATGTCAGTGGTAAATTCATAGTCTGAAAAACACTCAGTTATTGCTGAATCTAATTCCCACTCTTCGTAGTCACTAGAAAATTTTATTTCATAGTGGTTTTCGTATTCAATTATAAAGATTGGCACTGAAACTTTCCTTCTACAAATTTTCTCTTTAATGGTATCCAAATCAGATTTTCTGTAGATTAATATAGTTATTTCGGTTCCTATCATTTAAAGTGTTTCAGATTTTGCCCCATCTTGTTGCCCCAACTATGGGCTGATTGAATTTTGTTATTAAAATGGCTTCTTTTGTTTCTGATTTGCCCGATCGAGTTGCAGCCAGGTTAAAGCCCAATTAATCCCACCAATGTTTCAAGTTGTCTTTGAAAATTTTGCAGGCTGGAACTTCCATCTTTTCATTTTCGGGTGTAAATGGTTCTCTGTCATCTGTTACAAAATTCGTCGCAATATCAACCCGTTCACCATACATTGGCTTTTTAACTCTGGAGTACGACTTATCATACCCTCCTTCGACTCTTTCTTCACCGCCGGGTTCAAACCAATGCGTTACTTCAATATACCTGTAGGCGGTGTCATAATGAACAGGAATTAGAAATCTTCCACTTCCTTTAACCCAATAATATGTCCTACCGTAATACATTTGATGCAAATACCTTTCAAATAACCTTGGCCTAAAATTCTCTATACTTAAATCTTTAGTAAGTGGAATAACCCACAAAATATATCCTCCTCTTTTTGAATACTCTAGTGTTCGTTTTATAATTTGATTTACAGATAGAAAACTTGCTTGTGTTTCTATAATAACCCCATGTCCTTTTTTTGATAACCGTCCACTTATATCGGGAATAACTTTTTTGTATCCTTTTATTTTGTCTTCATTAAAAGTTTGGCGTTCCATTTGCCAGTCTCCTTCCAGAATAGCCAGCCTTAAAGCATCTCTGATTTCTTCTTTGCAAGATTTGTGTAATTCAGTCTCTTCTTTAGTCATTATCGGACTAAGACGAGCGGTAAGCCTCCCCAAAAACAGTACAGTTTAAAAGTAGAC
>CAZDHQ010000170.1:0-7883 GCA_964505135.1 uncultured Ferruginibacter sp. | reverse complement strand
AACAACATCTTTCCCAGGAAACCTCTTAAGAAATCCTCATCAACGGTCTCTTTAGTATTTGGTGGTACAAACTGGCGAAGCCAATCCATCAGGTTGTCTGATTTTTCAAAATATTCCGTGTTATCATTAGGCAAATAAGCAGATGTAATGGTAGTGCCCCATTCATATTTACCGCCATCAGCCTGCATTTTGCCATTGATGATTTCAAAGAAACTTGTTATAGCCAATGGATTTCGGCTGATGATACCAACCTTTTGTCCTTTTACAATATCAAATGTAACATTGCTGAAAAGTCTTTTACCATCAATTGATTTCTCTAGTTTTTCAACATTCAAAATTTGATTCCCTACTTCTCTTTCGGGTTTGAAAATAATGCCGGGGTATTTCCTGTTACTTGGAACAATCTCTTCAAACTGCAACTTTTCCAGCGCTTTTTTACGGCTGGTTGCCTGCTTGCTTTTAGAAGCATTGGCACTAAACCTGGCGATGAAGTCCAACAAATCTTTCTTCTTCTCTTCCAGCTTTTTGTTTTTATCTGTTGCCTGCCTTGCTGCTAATTGAGAACTTTCATACCAGAACGTATAGTTACCAGTATACACTTTTATTTTTTGTTTATCAACGTCGGCCACATGCGTACATACCGCATCTAAAAAGTGACGGTCGTGGCTCACCACCAAAACAATGTTTTGATAATCGGCTAAAAAATTCTCCAGCCAGCTAATGGTTTCCACATCCAGGTTATTGGTAGGTTCATCCAGTAAAAGAATATCAGGATTGCCAAACAATGCTTGCGCCAATAACACACGTACTTTAATATTAGCAGGGATATCCTTCATCAATTGCTGGTGCATTTCTTCTTTTACACCGAGTTCATTCAGCAATTGCGCTGCATCACTTTCTGCCGTATAGCCGCCCATTTCACCAAACTCATGCTCCAGTTCACCTGCTTTTATACCATCCGCCTCACTGAAATCTTCTTTCATGTAGATGGCGTCTTTTTCCAGCATCAGGTCCCACATTTTTTTATGCCCCATCATCACCGTATGTAAAACAGACACTTCATCAAATTCAAAGTGGTTCTGCTTTAACACCGCCATACGTTCACCAGGCGTAATGTTAACTGTACCTTTATTTGCTTCAATTTCTCCACTTAGTATTTTAAGAAAAGTAGATTTTCCTGCGCCATTAGCACCAATGATACCATAACAATTTCCCTTGGTAAAATTGATATTAACCTCATCAAACAACACCCTTTTGCCATAGGCCAGGGTTATATTACTTACATTAATCATAATTTTAAAATGGGCGCAAAGATAAGATGCACCGGGCAAATATCTGCCAAAGTATTTTAGACGGATTCAATTGCAAAAAACGTACAAATTTAGTTCTGGAACTGATTTTACAACAACATAAATCACTGGTTGCTTTTTTATTACTCCAACTAAAAGTACTTTTGCCGGATGAGCATTATTGTTAATATACAGCAGGCAGTTGTAAAAAGTCTTACAGAATTATACAGCCAACCGTTTACAGAAAAGGATTTCCAGGTAAATCAAACCAAGCCGGAGTTTGAGGGAGATTATACGATCGTTTTATTTGCTTTGGTTAAGTCACTAAAGCAATCCCCGGATGCAATAGGAAATGCATTGGGTGATCATCTTATCAATAACAATCCTGAACTTTTTACCAAATACAATATCATTAAAGGCTTTTTAAACTTATCTATTGCTGATAGTTTTTGGATTAGCCTGCTGCAGGAAAATAACAATAATGTAAACTATGGCAGCAAGGCTTTGAATGGAGAAAAAGTGATGGTGGAGTATTCTTCTCCCAACACAAACAAACCGCTTCACCTTGGCCATTTAAGAAATAATTTTTTAGGATGGAGTGTGGCGGAGATTTTAAAATACAGCGGTTATGAAGTTTATAAAACCTGTATCTCTAATGATCGTGGAATACATATTTGTAAAAGTATGGTGGCCTGGCAATGGTTTGCGAATGGTGCTACTCCTGAAAGTACCGGGGTAAAGGGTGATCATTTTGTGGGTGACTGGTATGTACTGTTTGGAACAGAGCACAAGAAGGAAGTAGCCGCATTGATGGGAGAAAAAGGTTTGAAAAAAGAAGATGCAGAAAGAGAAGCGCCCATTATGAAAGCAGCTCAACAAATGCTGGTAGACTGGGAAGCTGGCAAACCCGAAGTGGTGGAGCTCTGGAAAAAAATGAATGGCTGGGTGTATGATGGTTTTGATATTACTTATAAAAGAATAGGAACTGATTTTGATAAAACTTATTACGAAAGCAACACTTACCTGCTGGGTAAAAAAGCAGTGGAAGACGGCCTTGCTAAGAAAGTGTTTTATCAAAAAGAAGATGGAAGCGTATGGGTAGATTTAACTGCAGATGGACTGGATGAAAAAGTGGTACAACGAAAAGACGGCACTGCTGTTTACATCACACAGGATATCGGTTTGGCAGAACAAAAAGAAAAAGAGTTTGGCTGCCAGCAGAGTATTTACGTGGTGGCAGATGAACAGAATTATCATTTCAAAGTATTGAAATTGATTTGTCAGAAGTTGGGTATTCCCGGTGCGGAAGGCATTTATCATTTGAGCTATGGCATGGTAGAATTGCCAACGGGCAGGATGAAAACAAGAGAAGGTACGGTGGTAGATGCAGATGATTTGATTGAAGAAATGGTAAGTGTATCCAAAAGAAAAACAGAAGAGCTGGGTAAGGTAAAGGACTTTACGGAAGATGAATTGAAGGAACTGTATGATACGCTGGCTTTGGGGGCATTAAAGTTTTTCCTACTGAGAGTTGATCCCAAAAAACGCATGATTTTTAATCCTGAAGAGTCCATAGAATTCCATGGATTTACCGGGCCCTTTGTTCAATACACACATGCAAGGATAAAAAGTATTTTAAGAAAGAGCGGTGACCTCCCACAAGGTAGTTTTGAAACCGTGGAATCGCTGTTGCCTTTAGAGAAGCAATTGATTGTTGCGCTTGAACAATATCCAACCATCATTGCGCAAGCCTGCAAAGAACATAATCCTTCTGTGGTTGCCAGTTATGTATTTCAATTAGCACAGGCCTTTAATACATTTTATACAGAGCATTCTGTTGCGAATGCAGAAAATGAAGAGAAGAAGAAATTACGTTTACAGTTGTCCAATATGACGGCTAATGTATTAAACAGTGGAATGCATTTGTTGGGTATAAAGGTGCCGGAGAGAATGTAACCCCCTCCGCCCCCTAAAGGGGGAACTCTGAAGAGTTCATCTAATTTTAGAAAATCTTTTTTATTTTAGATGGACACTTTTTTCAAGCGGAAGTAGCTCACCTGGTAGAGCGTCAGTTTCCCAAACTGGAGGCAGCGGGTTCAAGTCCCGTCTTCCGCTCTCCTTAATTCTTGCCACGGATTGCTTCCATTATTCTTGCGCAATACTTACAGCTATCTTTTTCCATGATGATATTGAAAGACTTTTCCTGCATGAATGGATGATAGCTTCTTTTTACTGTTACCATTTTTTCAAGACTGAAAGTAAGGATGGTTGGTTTATTGTCAATGGTTAGGTTAAAGGCACCTGTACTATCTGTGGATGTGACAACTGTGTTACCTGCAGCCACATTTACATGACTTAAGGGTAACCCTTGCAAATTTTTTACGGAGCCCATTAAAGTTAATTGAGACACAGGTAAGCTATCAATCATGGGTTGATGATATAACGCTGCAACGGTTATTTTGCCAGTGGCTGAAATAGAAATAAGGCACACGACCATAAGCATTACCAAAATATCTATCCTTTTATTTTTCATTTACTATTAGTAAAAAGTTTCTAGAATTCAAAATTTATAACTACTGTATTTACTTCTTTGATATTATAAGTTTTGCTTTGTAAAATTCTGTCTGGCGAAATTCTATAATCATTCACCAATTGTTGTTTGATTGTACTAAACCTTTTATTAACCAGCGAAGTGTTACCTTTTATACCATTCAGCGTTACTTTAATAATAAAAGCCGGATTATTCTTAAGCTTATCAGCTACATCAAAAAGCGTATGCTGAGCAGTCTCCGAAAGATTACTTGATTTTGCTTCAAACCTAATACTTGCGCTTGGTATAGCTAAAGGGCTTAAGATACCCATAAAACCATTACTCCCAGCAATCTCAGATTTGCTGGAAAGAACAACCTGGTAAGAGGTACTCCCCATTGAAGGATGAAAACTTCTTGCCACCGGTATCTTATCACCAAAGGAAAATATAAAAGTTTGAGGTACATTTTTATCTGCCTGCAATGCAATAATAAAACTGCCACTAGTATCAGTAAAAACTTCGCCAGCAACAGAAGAAGAAATTTTTGCACCTACTATTCCTTTACTGTCAAAGTCACTGACTGTGCCCGTGATAATTAAGGAATCAATCATTGTCTCACTTTGTGTGCGTATCAACGAAATATCTCTTGCTATTGCACAACTAGTTTGAGCAGCTTTTATTTTAACCATAGCAGCAGAAATAGCTGCTAATGCAAAAATCCGTTTAAGAATAAAATTATCAAACAGCCTTTTCTTTTTAGGTTCGATAAATCTATCCAATTGATAAGAACCGAATCGTCCGCAATGAACAGGAGATAAAAGTGAAAAATACTTTAGTAATTCGTCATCTGACATTTGAGTAAAGTCAACAACCACGTTATTACATTTCAAACAATAGCGACCTCCCCCAGCTGCATCCATCTGCTCCCATTTTTCCTTACACGGTGTGGGAATGTTAATGTATAATTTGTTCTTTTCTTTCATCTAGTTGTTAAGGCATTAGATTTTAAAGCATCAGGTTTAGGGCCTCCTTAAAACTAATTGGCTGGTATCCCAATTCATTCTTTGCCTTATCAATTATAAAACCTGTTTTAAGTGGTCTGGTAGCAGGTTGCGTAAAGGTATCTGCATTAACTTTTGTCATCAATGATTTATCCAGATGCAAATAGTCTGCAGTAGCCACTGCCATATCATAAGGGCTCATCCCCTCTTCTCCTGAAATGTGATAAACACCTTCCGCATTTTTTTCCAGCACCAGTAACACGCCTTTTGCTAAGTCTTCCACATAAGTTGGTGTACGCCATTGGTCACTTACTACTTTAATTGGCTTTCCCTGTGATAAATTATCTCTCACCCAGCTAATAATATTGCTTCGGTTACCAACTAATATATTTCCATACACTAATACTGTTCTTACGATGGCCCAATGCAGTTTAGATGCCTTCACCACTTTTTCTGCTGCCAGCTTACTGCTGCCATAGTAGTTTACAGGACCAGTTTCATCCGTTTCTTTATAAGGACCGTTTAAGCCATCAAAAACAAAGTCTGTGGAGATGTAAATAAACCTTGCATTTATTTTGTCGGCCGCATCTGTTAAAAAGCGTGTAGCCGTTACGTTTACATTCCAGCATTCAATCTTGTTCAGCTCGCAGGGATCAGGCTGCGTCATAGCCGCTCCATGTATAATTACATCCGGTTGATGAGACAGCATAAAATCATTTACCGCTACTCCATCTGTTATATCCATTGTAAAATAATCATACAGATCAGATATTTCAAAAGGCAAACGGCATGCACCACGACCGGTAGCAAGAATAGTGTGCTCCGTAGTTTCAATCAATCTTTTTATCAGGTGCTGGCCTAACAATCCGTTAGAACCGGTGATCATTATTTTCATTGTCGTGAATGGTGAATGGTGAATCGTCAATGAACTCAATTAACTAAGTAAAGTCTTACTACTAGTGAGCTGAATTATCAATTATACAATTATCAATTATCAACTACTTAAAGTTCATTCCCAAATTATACATCACAAAGCTCCAGATGTCTGTAGCTTCATCAATGATCTTGCTGGTAGGTTTGCCTGCACCGTGACCTGCCTTGCTGTCAATCCTTATCAGTGTTGGATTTTTTCCATCATTAGCTGCCTGTAATGTAGCCGCAAATTTAAAACTGTGTGCAGGCACCACTCGATCATCATGATCTGCAGTGGTCACTAATGTTGCAGGATAAGTTGTGCCTTTCTTTAAATTGTGCAATGGAGAATATTTGTACAGATTCTCAAAATCTTCTTTCTTATCACTCCTTCCATACTCCGTAGCCCAGGCCCATCCAATGGTGAACTGGTGATATCGCAGCATATCCATTACACCTACCTGCGGAATAGCAACTTTAAATAATTCGGGATGTTGAGTAATACAAGCACCAACCAACAAACCTCCATTGCTGCCGCCACGAATAGCCAATTTGGATGGATTAGTATATTTTTTATCAATCAAGAATTGTGCTGCAGCGTACACATCATTGAAAACATTTTGTTTGTTCTGCAGCATGCCTGCTTTATGCCAGTCCTCACCATACTCATTACCGCCACGCAAACTAACCTGCACGTATACCCCACCCTGTTCTAAAAAGAATGCATTGGAAATACTAAAGGCGGGCGTTAATGCAATATTAAATCCGCCATAACCATAAATGAGTGTTGGATTATTACCATCCAGTTTCAATCCATTTTTATAGGTGATAAACATGGGCACAGATGCGCCATCTTTACTTTTGAAAAAAGACTGCACCGTTACATAATCATCAGGATTAATTTTTACTTCAGGTCTTCTAAACAATTCGCTTTTACCATTAGCGATAGTGTAATGATAAATAGTAGGCGGTGTATTGAACGAAGTATAAGAATAAAAGAAATCCTTATCTTCCTTCTTTCCACCAAATCCGCTGGCAGTACCAATTCCGGGCAACTTGATTTCTCTTTCCAGGTTTCCCTTAAAGTTGCATTGATATACTTTGCTGGCAGCATCTTCTAAATAAGTAAGAAATAATTTACCTCCGCCGGTAGAGGCACCTTCCAGTAACTTTGTTCTTGTAGGAATAATTTCTACCCAGTTTTCTTTTGCAGGATTTTTTGGATCAATTGACACCACCCGATAATTAGGCGCATCAATATTTGTTTTTACTAGCAGCCTGTCGCCATCATTATCAATTACCGAAGCTTCGTTATCAAATCCTTTTATTAATAATGAAAAATCAGAACCAACTTTTAAATCCTTCACCCAAATCTCTTCTCCACTTGTTCCCTCGGACATTCCGATTATCAAAAATCTTTCATCTTCTGTTAAACCGCCGCCAACAGTTCTTAAAGGATGTTCTTTGTCTTCAAATACCAGTTGATCATCTTTTTGATCTGTTCCAATTTTATGGAAGTACACTTTATGGTATTCATTCTTTCCACTCAGTTTATTTTTTTCATCGCCTTCAGGATATCGGCTGTAATAAAAACCTTCATCTCCTTTCCATGAAATACCGCTGAATTTTATCCATTGAATTTTATCAGCCAATAATTTTTTTGATTCCACATCCATCACATAAGCTTCCTGCCAGTCACTGCCGCTTTGAGATAGCAGGTAAGCACAATATTTTGCACTCTTTGTAAAAGAAGGGGTAGATGGAGCCGCTGTTCCATCCTTACTCATCGTATTGGGATCAATAAAAACTTCAGGTGTTCCATTTAAACCCTCCTGCCGATAAAGAACGGCCTGGTTTTGCAACCCATCATTTTTATAGAAGTAATAATATTTGCCTTCTTTAAATGGTGAACCATACTTTGCATAGTTCCACATTTCTTCCAACCGATGCTTTACTTTATCTCTAAAAGGAATAGAAGATAAATAAGCATTGGTCACATCATTCTGGCTTTTAACCCAATACTTGGTTTCTTCACTGTTGTCATCTTCCAGCCAGCGATACGGATCTTCTACCTTCGTTCCAAAATAATCATCTACCTGGTTTACTTTTTTTGTTTCCGGATATTTTATCTGAGCGTCTGCTGTATTCATT
>CAZDHQ010000169.1:0-7936 GCA_964505135.1 uncultured Ferruginibacter sp. | reverse complement strand
GAATGGTTTTATTTCAAAAGCGCTGCTATGCAGATCAGGAACCTTAAGCGATTGACAACCTACTCTTGTACTCTTCTGCTGTATAATTTACTTATGAATGATATTTTAGTGTTTTCGCAGCAGGTGCCGGATACTACTTTTTTGAGAGCTACTAAACCAAATACAAAGAGCATAAACAAAAAAAGCGGTTATGCGTTGCCGTTATTATTAAGCAGCGAAGTAGTGCCCGTTATATTTGACCGGTATATCAAAAATGCCGATTACGCAAGAATCAGCCCCAGCAATGTGTTTTATAACTTAAATCCTGCACACTGGACATGGGATGACGACGGTTTTCAAACTAACCAGGCTGCACATCCCTATCATGGCAGCATTTTCTTCAATTGTTTTCGCAGTAATAATTATAGTTTTTGGCAGTCGGCGCCTGCGGTTTGTGCTGGAAGTTACTTATGGGAAACATTTGCTGAGAACCAGGCACCTGCTCCAAATGACTTTATTAATACAAGTTTTGGTGGTATTGTTTTGGGGGAAGTAGCGCACAGGATCAGTGGCAGATTTCTGGAGAATAAAACAGGTAATATTGGATATAAAATCAAGGCTGCTCTATCTTTTTGTTTAAACCCGGCGGATGGATTCTCAAGGTTAATCAATAAGAAACAATATTCAATTACAAATACTGGAAAAACAGACTCAACAAAAATGCAGGCAGAGTTTGATGTTGGAATTAGAAAGTTTAATATCAATAGAACCAACCCATTCAAAGAAAAAAATTACAGGCTGTACAGCAGGCTGCGTCTTGATTATGGTACACGGGGAAAAAATTTAAAAGAACCCTTTGGTAACTTTTCCCTGGTTGCTGAAATTGGTTCAGACGATAGCTCATTCATGAATGTGGTGAGCGTATATGGTTCCCTAACAGGATGGGAACTTTTTTCCAGTAAAACAACCAGTTTCGTTACTATTTCTGCCAATTATGATTATTATAGAAACCAGTCTTTTTTCTACAGTGGACAAAGTATAAAAGCAAACATTTTTACATCGTCTAAAATGTACAGGAAGGTACGGTTGAATAATTCATTGGGTGCTGGCGTTGTTCTGCTTGCAGCAGTTCCTAATGTGCATGCCTTTAAGGGGAGGGATTATGATTATGGGCCGGGTATTTCTATTGATGGCAGCTCTAAATTATTTATAGGTGAGAAATTGTCTGTTGGAATTAATTACAGGGGCGGATGGATGAGAACTGTTAGCGGCAATAGTTCAAGTTATTTTGTACATGCATTAACGCAGGATATTGATATAAAAATTTTTAGAGCGCTTAGTATAAGTTGCCAAACTGGCTATTTTAACCTACATGGTATTTTCAAAAATTTCTTAGCAATGGATAAAATATATCCATACATAAGGATTGCCTTTAGATATGCGGTGTGTCTTTAGAATGATTGCTTTCAATAAAAATGTTGACCCCCATCATCAGCATTGAAAAAAAATAACTGTTGATTTGAAGTGAATTTTTGTATTCATCATGACAGCATTATCTGGCAATGGACTAAAGGTTTTAGAAGGGCGCTACCTGATAAAAGATGCGGAAGGAAATATCAGGGAAACCCCGGAACAGCTTTTTAAAAGGGTTGCAAAAGCCATTGCTGCTGCGGAATTAAAATGGAATGACAAAGTATTTGCGGCCAAATGGGAAGAAAAGTTTTTTGATGTAATGAGTAATCTCCTGTTTCTTCCCAACTCGCCCACATTGATGAATGGAGGTATAAACAGCGGACAACTGAGTGCATGTTTTGTATTGCCGATAGAAGATAATATGAACAGCATTTTTACCACTTTAAAAAACACGGCCTTAATTCATCAAAGTGGAGGTGGTACAGGTTTTAATTTTTCTAAACTTAGAGCAAAAGGCGATATAATTTTTGAAAGTGGCGGACAAGCGTCAGGGCCTGTATCTTTTATGAAAATATTTGATGTGGCTACTGAATACGTAAAGCAGGGCGGAAAAAGAAGAGGAGCAAATATGGGCGTGTTGAATGTTGACCATCCTGATATCGAAGAATTTATTAGCTGTAAGCTGGATCATAGTAGTCTTCAAAACTTTAATATTTCTGTGGGTGTTACCGATGCTTTTATGCAGGCCGTAGAAAAGGAGGAAGATTGGAATTTAATAAACCCTAACAGCAAATCCACAGTAAAAAAGATTAAGGCAAGACATATTTGGGATGCCATAGTAAACGCTGCATGGCATACAGGCGATCCTGGTTTATTATTCCTGGATACCATTAATAAAAATAATCCAACACCCCTGGCTGGTATTATTGAAGCAACGAATCCCTGTGGCGAAGTGCCATTACTTTCTTATGAAGCCTGTAACCTTGGATCAATCAATATTTCAAAATTTGCGACACATAGCGACTTACCATTCGGAATAAATTGGGTTGATCTTGAAAAAGTGATTGATACTGCCGTTCGTTTTTTGGATAACGTAATCGAGGTGAATGACTACGTTATTCCTGAAATAAAAAAAATGGCAGAAGCCAATAGGAAAATTGGTCTCGGCATAATGGGATGGGCTGATTTGTTATTGTTGCTTAAGATACCCTATGAGTCAGAGCGTGCCATTCATCTTGCGGAACTTGTAATGGAGTTTATAAGTGAAAAAAGCCAGGAGGCATCCATCCGCCTTGCAAATGAACGGGGTGTATTTCCAAACTGGAAAAACAGTATTTATGATCCTGGTAGACCAATTAGAAATGCCACCAGAACATGCATTGCACCAACCGGCAGTATTTCTATAATAGCAAACGCATCGCCATCAATTGAACCCCTGTTTTCTTTAGCCTTTCAAAGAAAACATGTGATGGGAGAAGAGACGCTTGATACGGTTAGCCAATACTTTATACAATACCTGTTAGAAAAGAGAATTTATTCAGATGATATAGTTGACCATGTTTTAAGCACTGGAAATGCAGGCGATATAGAGGAGTTGCCAGCAATAACAAAATTACTTTTCAAAACTGCATTAGAGATATCGCCGGAATGGCACTTGAATCATTTGCTAGCCTTTCAAACATATACAGATAATGCTGTTTCAAAAACAATCAATCTTCCGGAAAATGTAACACCAAAAGAAGTAGGAGAAATCCTGGAGGCAGCCTGGAAGAGAAAGGCTAAGGGTATTACTGTTTATAGGCACAATTCAAAAAGTGAACAGGTGATTCATCCTGGACTGCATTTGGAAGATAGTGCATGCAGGATATGCCTTGAGTAATTATCAGTATAATCCCTGAGTTCATTATCATTTGACCAAGGTTAATATTTATACTAATCGTGGTCATTGACCTTACTCATTATCATTAATAGTTTTGATTTGTTCCATACATCTTTTGAAAAAAATAAGTCCAATCTCTCTTGACAGATGAGTATCAATATTTATCACTTTAATTGAGAGAAGATGAAAAGCGGATTTACTTTTTTAATGCTGCTGTTATTTGCAGCAGTTATAAAAATACCAGCACAAACATGGAATGGTTCTATAAGCGGTGAATGGAGTAATTCAGCCAACTGGACTCCGGCGATGGTACCTGGAATATCGGGAAATGTCACCATCAATAGTGCTGCAGCAACGCACCAGCCAATACTTTCAGGCAATGTTAATATCACTTCGTTAAATATGAGTAGTGGTATACTCAACCTAAATGGTTTCAGGCTTGAATGCGCTGGTGCTGCTTTACTAACGGGAGATAGTTTAATAAACGGAACAATCATCGCCGACAACTTTAGTGATGTAACTAACATGCATATTGGTGGTAAACTAACACTGCAAAAAAATGGTGCAGCTAACGGATTTTGGAGCGGTAATAATAAAGTTTATGGTGATAGCCTTATAATAGTATGGAGCTCAGGCACACTTCATTTTCAAACTGTAAATCCAGACAGCATCTTTACACATTTGAAAATCAAACTTGCTGATGCAAGTACAGTAGCATTTTCAGAAAATGCAAGTCTTTATGTGCAGGAAAATTTAATTATTGATAATGCAGGCAATGGTATTTTTTCAGGAGGTAACAACCAAACAACTATCGGTGGCAACCTTGTAGGGATGAATTTTTCAAGTGCGACACCGAACTTAATTCTAAAAAATATTACTACACTTGGCAACAATATTAATGGTCCATTTTACAGTTACAATGCATCGATTAACACCTGCATTTTTAATGGAAACTTTACGCTTGTTGCCGATTCCACCGTTACTTTAAGCATCACCAATTCATCATTGCTCGGAACACAAAACTTATTGCAAGCCGGTACACTTAGCGTTCATGACAATATGTTTGGAAAAATGGGCACAGATAATACTATTTTGAGAGCAGCCCATCATGAGGCAGCCAATGTTTACATGCGTGATGGCAATAATAAATTTTTGGGTAACGCTCAATATGAAACTGATGCCACTGTACCTGGTGGATTAACACTGCAGCATACCTATTTTGGACAGGATAGCTGCATGGGTAATCTTACTTTTATTTTAAAAGGTAATTCAGCGCTTACCACTAGTGGTGCAGGACACAGTTATGTAGCAGGCAATCTTGTAGTTGATGCACAGGGAGCCAGCAAGACTGTGAACTTTGCAGGATCTGGAGAATCAACATTTTACGTAGCAGGCAATTTCATCGCAAAGAATTTTACAAAAAGCCCATTACCAGGAGTGGCAAATACTGGAATAGTTCTTCATCATTTATATGTGGAAGGAACGGATACCTGCGGAACTTTTTATTGTTATACTGGAGATATCTCCAACTGTAGCTTTAATGGCAATTTCAAATTGATTGGTGATTCATCCCAGACCTATACAATTATAAATTCATCATTCCTTGGTGCAGATAATTCTTTCCAGTCAGGCAGTCTTGATTTTCGTCAAAACATCTTTGGTAAAACAGGTTCAGGAACAACCTTACTGAAAGCAGCTCACAATGTAGCAGGTAATGTATTCATGAGAGGCGGCCACAATAAATTTTTTAATAATGTACAATGGGAAACTTATTCTGTGCCGCCTGGTGGAACAACGATACAGCAAAACTACTATGGCGCTGATACGGTGCTTGGTAACCTGGATTTTATTTTAAAAGGTAATTCAGCATTAGTTACTAATGGCAGCGGAACCAATTATGTTGCCGGCGATTTGGCAATTGATGGACAGGGTGCAAGACCATGGGTAGAATTTACTGGCGGAGCCGGTAATACATTTAAAGTGGATGGCAATTTTGTTGCAAAAAATTTCTCACCAAATCTTAATGCTAGTGGAATACTTACCAATGTTCATTTGAGAAATTTGACGGTAACAGGCACGGATACCTGCGGAACATTTTATTGTTATACCGGTGATATTACCAACTGTAGCTTTAATGGAAATTTCAAATTAATTGGTGATTCATCGCAAACTTATACAATTGTAAATTCATTGTTCCATGGTGCCGATAATTTCTTTCAGTCAGGCAGTCTTGATTTTCGTCAAAACATCTTTAGTAAAACAGGTTCAGGAACCACTTTGCTGAAATCAGCGCATAATATTGCCGGTAATGTTTTCATGAGAGGTGGCAACAATAAATTTTTGAACAATGCACAATTGGAAACTTATTCTGTTCCACCCGGCGGTACTACCATTCAGCAGAACTATTATGGTGCTGATTCCATTTTAGGCAATCTCGATTTTATCTTAAAAGGTAATTCATCGCTGGTTACAAATGCAAGCGGGAACAACTATGTAGGTGGAAACTTGATAATAGATGGACAGGAAGCAAGGCCATGGGTAGAGTTTACAGGCGGATCTGGCAATACATTTAAAGTGGATGGAAATTTTGTTGCAAAGAACTTCTCACCAAATCTCAATATAAGCGGAGTACTTACCAATGTTCATTTGAGAAATTTGACGGTAACAGGCACGGATACCTGCGGAACATTCTACTGCTATAGTGGTGATATCAGCAATTGCAGCTTTAATGGTAATTTCAAATTGTTTGGAGATTCTTCACAAACATATACAATTAGCAATTCATCTTTCCTCGGTGCAGATAATCTTTTCCAATCAGGAAGTTTAAACTTTTACAACAATCTTTTTGGTAAAGCAAATGCAGGAGCAACTGTGCTGAGAGCAATTCATAATGTAGCGGGCAATGTTTACCTGAGAGATGGTAATAATAAGTTTCTAGGTGATACAAGGTTTGATGGCCATACGAATACCGGAGTTCTTATCATGCAGCAGAATTATTATGGTGATGACACATGTATGGGAAATTATACAGTTAACCTGTCCGGCGTTTCCGGCCTTAGCATACTTGGTAACTTATACCTTGCAAAAGGGCTTACAATAAATAACAATGGTAGTGGTGGTGTATCTCAAACAAGCTCTGCCGCTGCAATTCATTTCTTTGGCAGTGAACCCGGCAATTATTCAGTAAACGGTAGTGGTTCAGCGCCATCACTTATCAATATCGATATAAATAAGCAGGAAAGTTTGCGCTTGCTTTCTCCATTATCATTTACTGGAACCACAACCTTCAATAGAGGAGTTGTTTTTTCATCTAACACAAGTCCGCTGGTAGTTCTGAATGCTGCAAATGTTGCAGGAGCCTGGGATAGCAGTTATACAGATGGCCCGGTGAGCAAAATTGGTAATAGCGCTTTCACTTTCCCGGTTGGGCAAAACTACCTATACGCTCCCGTTAGTATCACAAATCCTTCATCAATAACAGATGAATTCACGGTGCAGTATTTTAATCATGTTGCACAAAAAGATGGGTATGATTCAACACTGCATGATGTTTCATTAAACCATTTGAGCAGGCATGAATACTGGACTATAAACAGAACAGCAGGTACGTCACCTGTAAAGGTTACGCTAAGCTGGAATGCAAAGCGAGGAGGTGGGGTAGATGCAATGAATGATTTAAGAGTAGCAAGATGGAATGGTTCAATGTGGAAAGATGAAGGATATGGTTTAATCACCGGCACAAATGAAGAAGGAACCATTCAGTCATTAAACAATATCACTCAATTCAGTCCATTTACACTGGCATCATCAAGTATCAATAATCCGCTTCCGGTTGTATATGTTTATTTCTATGCAGCGCTTAAAACAGGCAATACCGTTGAACTGAACTGGTTAACTGCACAGGAAAAAAAGAATGCTTTTTTTGAAATCAGGAAAAGCATTGATGCAGGAACATGGGAAGTAATTGGAACTGTAAAAGCGAACAGTAGTCACCTGTATTCATTTACAGATAAGTTTCCTGTGAATGGTAATAATTTTTATCAAATAAGACAGGTGGATCAAAATGGAATGTACAGCTACACATCCGTTCGGTTAGTTAGAGTTAATGTAAAGAACAGGCTTTTCATCTGGCCTAACCCGGCTCATGATAATTTAACCGTGCAAATACCATTTAAAAAAGCAACCATCGAGATATACGATGTAAACGGAAATCTTATATGGACAACAGTAACAGCCAATATGGTAAACATAATACCAGTGCAAGGTCTGCCTTCAGGTGCTTACATCTTACAGGTTAAAAGCGATGGCAACCTGCTTAGAGAGAAATTCACAAAGCAGTAAGGTTTATGTTTTAATTAAAAGTAAAAAAACAGGATATATGCCAACCTTAGTTCACTTTGATATCAGTGCAGATAATCTTGAAAGAGCCAAAAAATTTTATAAAGAATTGTTTGGCTGGTCAATACATAGCATGCCGGGCTTTAGTGATTATTTTGAAATTGAAACAACAGATTTAAATGGAAAAAATGGTGTAGGTGGCGGCCTAACTAAAAGAGATCAAAAGCAACAAAAAGGAATCACCAATTTTATCGGTGTAAACTCTATTGACGAAACAATTGAAAAAGTCGTTTTATTCGGTGGCACGGTAATACAACCCAAGCAGAT
>CAZDHQ010000168.1:0-7959 GCA_964505135.1 uncultured Ferruginibacter sp. | reverse complement strand
TCCAACATCGCTGTTTTCAGCGCTACTTTTTCATCATCTGTTACACGGCCATTCTCCACAAACACCGTATAATACCACAAGCCATTTTCACCCTTGTGCCAGCCATAATAATCAGAACGGGTAGTAAATGTATAAGGTTTGGCTTCCTCCAAATCAAAACCGCAACGCTTCTCCACTTCTTTTCTAAAATTATCAACCCCCATCCTGTCCACCGTGTACTTCAACCTTGCCAACTTACGATCACTGCGGTTACCAAAATCTCTTTGTGTTGTCACCACTTCATAAATCACCTTCATTACTTTTTCTACATCAGCAAAACCAATCACCGTTGCTAATCTTGCATAGGTATCTGGATTACCATGCGTAGTAGATAAGCCGCCACCAACTGCTACATTAAATCCAAGCAGCTTGTTATTTTCAATGATGGCAATCAAACCCAAATCATTGGTAAAAACATCACTGTCATTATTTGGCGGAATACCGATTCCAATTTTAAATTTCCTCGGCAAATAACGATCCTGGTATAATGGATCTTCCTCTTCCTTCTTATCCACAATCTTTTCCTCATCCAGCCATATCTCGTAATATGCTTTCGTTTTTGGCATCAGCATGCGGCTGATCTTATCAGCATAAGAAAAAATCTCTGCATGTATCGCAGATTGTTTCGGATGCGATGCACAGGTAACATTACGATTGATATCACCACAGGTAGCAATGGAATCCAGCTTAGCCTGGTTAAACGCCTGTATAGTAGGCCTAACGTGCGATTTTAAAATACCATGCAATTGCACTGTTTGCCTTGTGGTAATCTTAATCACACCCGTGGTATGATCATTGGCCACTTCATTCAATGCAATCCATTTCTCTGGTGTTAAGAAGCCTCCGGGCAGGCGTAGACGAATCATGTAACTAAAGAGCCGTTCCAACTTTTTCTCGGCCCGTTCATCTCTTCTATCACGGTCATCCTGCATGTACATGCCATGGAACTTCACCAGTGCCTGGTCATCTTCCCTTATAGCGCCAGTAATTTCATCCTGCAGACTTTCCTTAATGGTGCCTCTCAAGCCATCACTCTTGGTCTTGATTCCTTCTATTGCAGATAACTTATTTTGTTGTGACATTCGAAATTTTATTTTTTTGAACCCAACTATATTTATTTGTGCGTCTTCAGTGGTCCCGACCTAAGGTTGGGACACTCTTGTACATTTATTTTCTATTCAGCGGCTCCGGCCTCACCCTCGGTCCCTCTCCATCCTTCGACTTCGCTCAGGACTGGGAGGCCAAGCCTTTAAAATATTTCTCAACACTTGTAATTAAGCATTTCAGCAAATTCTCTTTAATCAGCTGAGACACACTATCACTATTGACAAATACACTAACAATTGAAGGTCTCGTAAGCCCTTCTTTGGAGAGCCCGCCCCGACAACTAGTCGGGAGGTTTGGGGAGGCCGTTTTAATACACATCCTTCTCATACCTTCCACTCTCTTCCAGCTCCTCCAAATATTCCTTCGCTCCTTCCGGCGTTTTGTTACCATACTTCTCAATGATACTAAGCAATGTCTTCTCCACATCAGCACTCATCGGATCTTTTTTACCACAAACAAAAAACGAAGCACCACCTTCCAGCCAGCTATACAATTCAGCTCCCTGCTCCAGCATGCGATGCTGTACATAAATCTTCTCCTGCTGGTCTCTTGAAAAAGCCAGGCTCACTTTTGTAAGCGTACCTGTATCGTACCAGTTTTGTATTTCGGTTTGATATAAAAAGTCAGAAACAAAATGTTGCTCTCCAAAGAACAACCAGTTTCTTCCACTGGCACCTGTTGCATCTCTTTCTGCTAAGAAACTTCTGAAAGCCGCAATACCAGTACCCGGCCCCACCATGATCACATCCTTTTCCTCTGATGGCAATTTGAAGCGTTTATTTGGCTGCACAAAAAAGGTTTGCTTTTTACCAGCAGTCAGTTTACCCAAATAATCAGAACAAAGACCAAAACGTTTTTTACCATCTACTACATACTGATCTTTTGCCACCACGATATGCACTTCACCATCATGTGCAGCAGGTGCAGATGCAATGGTGTACAATCTTGGCGACATTCCATTCAAGCCAACTAATATTTCTTCAAACTGTGTTGCATTTTTTACTGGGTATTTTTTTACCAAATCCAGCAGGTCTGCTCTCCCTGCAGGTATGGTATGACCGGTAATGGTTGCATACTGCTGAACCAATCGTTCTGTTAAGTAAACGATGTTCAACTTTCTCTTCAGCAATTCATACACCGTTACTTTTTCTTTCTTGAACTCAACAGATTTGTTCCCATCTGCATTGGTCGCCTGTATAATATCAGTTACCATTTGAGAATCATTTTCAGGAACAATACCAATGGAGTCGCCGCACTGATACTGCACACCTTCTGCTTCCAGTTCAATATGCCAGGTTGTTTTTTTAGAGCCCCTGTCGTTCAGGTTGATGCTTTTTAAAACAGTGCCTGTATAAATCTGCTTACCTGTTTTCTTTAACGAACCTGGAGCTGGCACTGCAATGGGCTTACCAACTACAGACGGTACAGCTTTAGGCGTAGTTAAACTTTTTAATACAGTGCTAAACCAGTTGTTAGCATCCTCTTCATATTCCAGGTCACATTTTTGAATCGGTGCTATTCTTTCTCCACCCAACACTTTTAACTGTGCATCCACATCTTCTCCTGTTTTACAAAACAAAGGATACGAAGTATCACCCAATGCCAGCACACTGTATTTTAATTTATCCAGTTTAAAGCCATTATTATGAATATGGTCGTAAAATTTCTTTGCAGCAACCGGGGGTTCACCGTCACCGTGCGTACTTACCACTGCCAGTAAATATTCCTCTTTTGAAAGATCTGTCAGCTTATACTGATCCATGCCCACCACCTTGGCAACAATTTTATTTTGTTTTGCTTTTGCTGCAAATTCAGTTGCTAATTTTTTTGAATTGCCTGTTTCAGTACCATATAAAATGGTGATCTTATTTACCGCTGGCGTAGCAGCAGCAGATGCTTCCACAGCAACAGCAGTATTAGCTGGCGCTACGGTTACTTTACCATTCAATACACCATTGAGGTATCCACTCATCCAAATCAATTCATCCTTTGATGATGCATTGATCAGATCCTGCAGGCTTTTTAATTTAGATTCGTTCAGCATTGTTTTGTGTTTCCAACATCGGCTTATGCCTTGTTATTGTTAGAAATTATATTTTCATTTTTAATAAGACTCTCTTTAATCAACTGCTCAAACTGTTCGTCCTCCAGCGGCTTAAAGTACTCTTCATTGCTTACGCCATTTTGTATCCAGGCAAATTGCTGGTGCAATGAAACCACTTTTCCAATCATTACCAATGTAGGCGATGCAAATACTTTTTCATTCAGCTTTTCTTTGTATTCATACAAGTTGCAAACATGTACCTGTTGCATTGGTGTAGTTGCCTGTTCAATCACTGCCAGCATTTTATCTGCAGCAATATTATGCTTCACTAAATTTTCCACCACACCGTCCAGTGTTTCAGAAGACATATAAAAAACCAACGTATCATCCGTTTGCGACAACTCCTTCCAGTAAGCTTCTGTTACCACATCGCTTTTATAAAAAGTCAATAATCTTACAGCAGTAGAATGATTTCTTGCTGTTAAAGGAATACCACTGTAAGCAGCAGCACCCATCGCAGCAGAAACACCCGGCACTATTTCGTAAGGAATATTATTGGCAGTCAATGTCTCCAGTTCATCCAGCACATTGGAGAAAACAGATACATCTCCACCTTTTAATCTTACTACCAGCTTGCCTTCGTTGGCAAACTGCACTATCAGTTCATTGATGCTTTTTTGTGGTGTGCTAAACCCTCTCCTGCATTGCTTGCCCACGTAGATTATTTCTGCATTTTTATTTGCATGCTCCACAAGGATTTCTTTACTCACCAGCCTGTCTGTGAGCACCACATCGGCCCGGTTTAACCAGCGTACTGCTTTCAATGTTATCAGCTCAGGATCACCACAACCGGCGCCTGCTAAAATAACTTTGCCTTTATTGTTATTGTACATTGGTTAGTATTTAATTTTCGTTTGTTCGTGCTTGTTAGTAGGCCGGTCAGACGGAGACCGTCAGGCCGGAATTAGAACAACCCTTCAATTGACAAATACCTTTCACCGGTATCATAGTTATAAGTCAGCACTTTCGCACCTGCGGGAATCTCCGGCAACTTCTTAGCAACAGCCGCTAATGATGCACCAGTAGAAATACCTACCAGTATGCCTTCCTCTTTCGCTACTCTTTGTGCATAAGCAAAAGCCTCTTCCTTACTCACCTGTATGGCACCATCCAGTATTTCCTTATTTAATATTGACGGAATAAACCCTGCACCGATACCTTGTATTGGGTGAGGACCTGGGGCACCACCACTAATTACAGGCGACAATTCAGGTTCCACTGCAAATACTTTCAGGTTAGGGAACTTTGCCTTCAATACTTCAGCCACACCGGTGATGTGACCACCGGTTCCAACACCGGTAATTAAATAATCCAGGCCATCAGGGAAATCATGTAAGATTTCCTGTGCACTTGCTGTTCTGTGAATTTCAGTGTTAGCAGGATTATCAAACTGCATGGGCATCCAACCGCCTGGTGTACCTGCAGTTAATTCTCTTGCTTTTTCGATTGCCCCTTTCATTCCCTTTTCTCTCGGAGTTAATACAAACTCAGCACCGTATAATGCCATCAATCTTCTGCGTTCAATACTCATGCTCTCGGGCATTACCAAAATAATTTTATAGCCTTTAACAGCAGCCACTAAAGCCAAACCAATACCTGTGTTACCAGATGTTGGCTCAATGATTACACTATCTTTATTCAGCAAGCCTTTTTTCTCTGCATCTTCAATCATGGATAATGCAATACGATCTTTAATACTTGCACCCGGGTTCGTACGTTCCAGTTTAATCCACACTTCATGACTGTTGCCATATAAGCGGTTGATACGAACATGCGGCGTATTGCCAATCGTTTCTAAGATGCTGTTTGCTTTCATATTTTTAAAGTTTAATCGTTGATGGTTTAGTTTTATTTTTTGTTAGGACGGCCTCACCCTCGTTCACTCTCCATCCTTCGACTTCGCTCAGGACTGGGAGGCCAAGCCTCATATATTACTCGACATTTGTAATTAGGCATTTCATCAATTTGTATTTATTCAACAATTAGTGCGTCCGCCTATTTCCAAAACTACTTTTAATTCGTAGGGTCTTTAAGCCTCCCCTTGGGGGAGGTTTGGTGGGGCCTTTTATATCACAAAATTCAACGCATCCGGCAACGGTTCATGCAAATCCTTGATCTTCGATTCACTTTTGTGATACACAATTGACCTCGGCAATACGCTGTTCGTTAACCACACATTACCACCGATTACACTATCAGCACCAATCACCGTATCACCACCCAAAATAGTAGCCCCTGAATAGATCACCACATTATCTTCAATGGTTGGATGACGTTTTGATTTTGCTTCGTCCTTATTTACACTTAATGCACCCAGCGTTACACCCTGGTATATTTTTACATTGTTACCAATTACTGTTGTTTCACCAATCACAATACCAGTGCCGTGATCAATAAAAAATGATTCTCCAATGGTAGCGCCGGGATGAATGTCTATACCTGTTTTGCCATGTGCATACTCTGCAAATACCCTTGGCAATATTTTTACGCCCTGCTCCCATAGCTGGTGAGAGAAGCGATAGACCGCCGTTGCATAAAAACCTGGATAAGCCACCAGCACTTCTTCCAGCGATTCAGCCGCAGGATCAAATTTGATCACCGCCTCTGCATCTTTTAACAATGCATCATAGATGACTGGAACATCATCGAAAAATCTAGTTGCTATCGCCTGCGTTTTATCGCCATCTGCTACTACGTCATATATTAAGGTTGACAAATGGCTTTTATAAGATTCCATTTCTTTGCTCAACTCAAACTCAGACAGTTTCTTTTGCCTCTCGGGAATGAATAAAAACTCAAAGAACCCATCAATAAATTCAGAACACAAAGCCTTATCAGGAAATGTTCTGTTTGATTTCTGGTGTTGTTGGTATAGCCTGTTTATAAATGCTGCACTCATTGTCGTGAATCGTGAATGGTCAATCGTGAATTGTGAATAGTCAATGGTCAATACTTCAACCCAACTTCTTTCTTCTAAATTCTAACTTCAATATTCTCTTCAAAAATTTTAATTTAATCTTTCCTAAAAGAGCGATCAATTTTTGAGCTCTTTCAAAGTCCCCCTTTGGGGGATTTAGGGAGCCTCAATCATACAAGCTCCCACCGTTACATTACTTGTTTCATCAATCAAAATAGCACCACCGTTTACCCTCATCTTTTTATAAGAATCAAAAGGAATAGGTGAAGCTGTTTTGATGGTTACCCTTATTACATCATTTAAAGAAGCCTGCTCCGGTGCCGGTTGCTGCTCCAGTGAATTTACGTCCAGTTTATAAGCTATCTCTTTGATAGCAGCTTTTACCACACGGCTGTTGATCTGTAATAAATATTTACTTCCTGCTTTTAATGGTTTATTGCCCATCCAGCAAAGCAATGCTTCTACTTCATTTTCTACATTCGGCTGGTTATCGCTGTGGACAATAACATCACCACGGCTGATATCAATATCATCTTCCAAATGCAAGATCACACTTTGAGGAGCATAAGCCTGTTCCACTTTTTCTCCGCCTAGTTCAATGGCACTAACGGTGCTGGTTAATCCAGAAGGTAAAACCGTAATTTTATCGCCTACTTTATATACACCGCTGATAATTTTTCCTGCGTAGCCACGGTAATCATGCAACTCATCTGTTTGAGGGCGTATCACATACTGCACCGGAAACCTTGCATCAGTTAAGTTGATATCACTTGAAACTTTTACATTCTCTAAAATGTGTAATAGAGATTCTCCTTCGTACCAGGGAAAGCTGTCTGATTTCTCCACAATATTATCTCCATTGATGGCACTAATAGGAATATAGATCACGTCTTTCAATCCTAACTTTTCTGCTACCGCAGAGTAGTCAATCACAATGTTATTATATACATCCTGTGAGTTACCCACCAGATCCATTTTATTGATAGCTACTACAACATGTGGAATATTTAATAGAGAAGCAATGATGGAATGCCTTCTTGTTTGCTCTACTACACCATTACGGGCATCAATTAAAATGATGGCCAGGTCTGCGTTGGAAGCACCTGTTACCATGTTACGGGTGTATTGTATGTGACCCGGTGCATCTGCAATGATGAATTTGCGCTTAGGCGTGCTGAAATATTTATAAGCCACATCAATGGTGATGCCCTGCTCTCTTTCTGCACGCAAACCATCGGTTAATAAAGCCAAATCAATTTCACCGTCTTCCCGGTTTTTAGTTTGCTTTTCTATCGCTTCCAGTTGATCAATCATAATTGATTTACTGTCGTATAATAAACGGCCGATTAATGTGCTTTTGCCATCATCTACACTGCCTGCGGTGATAAAACGTAGTATGTCCATATTTGTCAATTGTGAATAGTGAATTGTCAATGGCCTTCTTTCGAATCGATCAAACCACTTAATATTTTAAAGCAGTTCACCATTAATTCACCAAGCCTGTTTATATTATAATCATTTAAATAGTTAAGACCTTCCGCAATATCTAGCGCTGCATCTATTTCAATTATTGAACCTCTTGAAACTTCATAATACCTTTTTCTTTCCGACTCAGATTTCCTCGATGCACCTTCTGCAATATTCAAATGGACTGATAAAGCTGCTCTTCGTATTTGTGAAATCATTCCAAACTTTTCTTCGGAAGGCAATATTTTAGTAAATCTGTAGCATTCCAAAACAAACTCCCTTGAAAAAGAATAAATGTTTAGCTTCTGATGATTTAGCGACAAAA
>CAZDHQ010000167.1:0-8031 GCA_964505135.1 uncultured Ferruginibacter sp. | reverse complement strand
CGGAGATGTTGCCCGGCAGTGAAGAAACGCAGCGGCCGGATTCGTACATCCATGGCCGTGGCGCACAGTTCAATACAAAAAACCGTTTTTTAAAAGAAGAAAAAACAAAGGAGCATGTAGAAGCCATTGATGACTGGGAGGAGAGCAAGGTGCCCACCAGCTACCTGGAGCAGCAATGCAAAACCATTGTAAACAAAGTGGAGAGTAAGGATGTGGGCATGGGTTACAGCATGAATCCTTATGCAGGCTGTGAGCATGGCTGCATTTACTGCTATGCCCGAAATGTGCATGAATACTGGGGCTACAGCGCAGGACTCGACTTTGAAAGAAAAATTATTATAAAGAAAAATGCACCACAGTTACTGCGAAAATTTTTGATGCATCCAAAATGGGAATGCCAGCCAATTATGCTAAGCGGCAATACTGATTGCTATCAACCGGTAGAACAACAATATCGCCTTACAAGGGGATTGCTGGAAGTATGTAATGAATTCAACCAGCCGGTGGGCATACTCACCAAAAATTCCTGGATACTAAAAGATAAAGATGTGCTACAGGAAATGGCAAAGAAAAACATTGTGTCGGCGATGGTGAGCATCACCTCTTTTAATGAAGACCTGCGGAGAATCATGGAACCAAGAACAACGACTGCCAAACAAAAACTAAAAGTAATTAATGAACTAAGCAGTGCCGGCGTACGCATGGGCATTATGATGGGGCCAATGATCCCGGGATTAAATGAACATGAGATGCAACGCATTATGAAAGCGGCGGCAGATAATGGCGCTACGTTTACTGCTTACACTTTTATCCGTTTGAATGGCGCTATCAAATTTTTATTTCACGATTGGCTGTATAAAAACTTTCCAAATCATGCGGACAAGGTTTGGCACTTAATTGAGCAAAGCCATGATGGCAAAGTGAACGACACCCGCTGGGGCGTACGCATGAGGGGCGAGGGAAGCATTGCTCAAATGGTGGCACAGCAGTATAAAAAATATGGCAAACTCTATAAGATGAATGCAGAAGAGTGGAGCCTTGATACAACCATTTTTAAAAGACCTGGTGAACAGGGAACATTATTTTAAAACGAATTTTATGCAACTAGTTACCAAAGAATATTTATTAGAGATCATTCAGCGTAAAGCAAGCAGCACCATACGTGTGTACAGGAAACGTTTTCCGCATTCTATGAATTTATCCATTTATCCTGTGGCCACGATGGAAGAGGTGAAAGAATTTGTAGCCTGCATTCCATACTTTGATCAAAGTCTGAAAGATTTTTTATTATCATCAAAGGAAGAGCAAACCATCATTAGCCAGCCCTGGGAAAATGCGTTTGTGGCTAACTGTGAGTATTGGCTGAACAGCGATGAATGGAAATACGGCAAACCGAACTTTCAACATCTGAATAATGCCAATGCTGCAAAATCAAAGCTGGCACTACCGTTTTGATTACGGGAAAGAATGAGTTAAATTTAAGTGGCACGCTAAAATGAAAACAATGGATAATAAAAAACTATTTTTCATAGCGCTGATACCCAACAGGGAGTTGCGAAAAAAAATCATAAAAGTTCAAAGCGATTTTGAACGATTCAATAGTAGAAAGGCTTTGAAAGTATATCCACATATCACATTGAAGGCGCCGTTTGAATGCTCAGAAGGTGGCCGTGTTGAGCTGCTTACCTGGTTTTCAGAACTGGTGATTCACCAGCGGCCTTTTCTTATTAATCTGAAAGGCTTTGCTGCGTTTCATAACAAAAAGAGCCCAGTGATTTACATCAATCCTTTGCCTTCAAACGAGTTAATGAAAATGCAAAAGGAATTGATGGTTGGGTTCAACAGTATTTTCCCGGGTTATGTACATCCTGTTGATTTGAAATTTACACCGCATGTAACCGTTGCCTACCGGGATTTATCGCCAGATGAATTTGCAAAAGCATGGGTTGAGTACAAAGACAAATCTTTTAACGATGTGTTTGAAGTGACTGCGATTTATTTGTTAGAGCATGATCGGAAGAAGTGGAATGTGGTGGGGACGCATGAGTTAAGGCATGTGATAAAGAACTAATGCAATATTTTATATACTAAGTAATTATATGAATTTCGATTTCTACTGCAACAACTACTTGAATGCCTATGTTATCAACAAAATATAGGAGAAACATTGCCAATATGAGTAATGACAATTTGATTTATATTTATGCAAATAAACTTTACTCTTACAACTATATGGCAAAGATTGACCCTAAAAAAATTGTTCTTCCGCATTCTAAGGCTAAGTTAGATTTATATAAAAGCTATTTAAGCGAATATCTTCCAATACTCGGGCATTCAATATTTATTGATAGCATAAATATTTTTGATATTTTTTGTGGTACGGGCATTTATCAAGATGGAAACTTGGGGAGCCCCTTGATTGCAGCTAATTGTATTTTGGATTATGAGAATCATTTCAAAACTAAATCTCAAGTACCTAAACCAATTAAGCTTTACATAAATGATTTTGACAGCAACAAAGTTTATTCTGTTAGCGAATTAATAAGCAATTTGCCATTAGAAAAATGTTCGGTAACGCCATATAATCTTGATGCATCCGAAATGTTAGATGTGGTGGGAGAAAAAATAAATTCGTTTTCGAGCAGAGAGAGAAGTTTGGTTTTTATTGACCCGTATGGATATTCGAAAATTGAAAAAGCAAAACTTTACAATTTGCTCAAGAGGAGACGTTCTGAAGTTATATTATTTCTTCCTGTAGCGCATATGAAAAGATTTACAGGTGAGGCCCTAACTGATTTTGAAACAAAGGCCTATGAGAATTTGAGAAATTTCATTTATGATTTTTTTGAAGGAAATTCAAAGTTAATTAATGACTCTAATCTTGATATTTTTGAGTATATAGAAGAATTAAGGTTAGCTTTTTCTTTTAAAGGAGAATTTTATACTGCCTCTCATTACATTGAGCGTAATAAAGCTAATTACTACGCCTTGTTTTTTATAGGACATCATATTTATGGACTTGAAAAATTTATAGAAGCAAAATGGAAGAACGATAGCTTAGGGGAAGGATTTAATCAAGGAAAAGATAGTAATAATTTGTTTGGAGACATCTTGAATGAGTATGATAAAAACCTGAGCATTGCAAAACTTGAAAAGCTATTTAGAGACTTTATTCAAGTTGAAAGGTCTAATATCGAACTGTATGAGTTTACTCTTAAGAATCAATTTAAAGTAAGCCACACAAATCAAATTATTCGTGACTGGAAAAATCAAAAGAAAATTCAATTTTTAGATTTAAATAAAAAAATTATAGATAGCCCAAGAAGTTTTGGTTTAACCTATGATGACTTTAAATCAAAAAAGGCAACTTATTATATTAAAAAAAAGTAATCATGGCACAATCATCAATTGAATGGACAGAAATGACCTGGAATCCAACTACGGGTTGCGATAAAATTTCTGCCGGTTGTAAGTTCTGTTATGCGGAAGTGATGACACGTCGCTTACAGGCAATGGGGATAGAGAAATATAGCGATGGCTTTAAGGTTAGAATGCATGAAGACTCTTTGCATACGCCATTCGGCTGGAAGTCGCCAAAAGTTGTTTTTGTTAATTCTATGAGTGATCTCTTTCACAAAAACGTTCCCTTAGATTTTATTAAAAAGGTTTTTAAAACTATGAATGATTGCCCACAACATACCTTCCAGGTGTTGACTAAACGCTCAGACATACTTTTAAAATATCATAAAGAACTTAACTGGACGCATAATATCTGGATGGGCGTATCTGTAGAAAACGAAAAAGTAAAACAGAGAATTGATGATTTACGAAAAACAAATGCAAGGATAAAATTTCTTTCGTGTGAGCCGTTAATTGGTCCATTACCAAAGATGAATTTGAAAAAAATTGATTGGGTTATAGTGGGTGGCGAAAGTGGAAGAACTCCCCGTCCTATGGATGCAGATTGGGTTTTGGATATCCAGGACCAATGCGAAAAATCAAAAGTTGCTTTTTTCTTTAAACAATGGGGAGGCACGAATAAAAAGAAAGCGGGCAGAGTTTTAAATGGTCGTACTTATGATGAGATGCCTGCTTTAGAGCAATTGGAAAGTGTTTCTTTTTAGTTTTCTTTATACAACTCCGGCTTAAACCGTTTCGCCAATTTCCCAGTAGCCAACGAGATATCAATATCAGCAACAATCACTTCCTGCTGGCCATATTGCTGTGCGGCAATACAAGTGCCATCCGGCGCTATCACACAGCTTGCTGATTCCTGGAATTTGGTTGCATAATTAGAGCTGGCAAAATAAATGGTGTTCTCCAGTGCTCTCATCATCATTGCTTTTTCGTAATAAGGATTGTCTTTATGCCCCCACTCTGTTAGCGTTGTTCCGCTGATATTACTGCCGGCAAAGTGCGGATGAAAAACAATGGCAGCATCGTTCCTTGCAGCCCATCTTACTGACTCCGGGTAACGAAAACCTTCATGGCAAATGGTGATGCCGAATTTGAGTTCATCAATTTCAAATAGGTGGCGACGTGTGCCCGGCACCCAGGTATTGTCTTCTGATGGATCCAGTTGATTTTTTGATTGATAGCCCAGTAACTCTCCATTAGCGTCAATCACAAATGCAACGTTAAGTTTACCTTCTGTTGCAAACCAGTCCATGGGCAATATGATTGCAATGGAATTTTTCTTTGCAATAGTTGCTGCTTCCTGCAATGCAGCCTGCATGTTGCTGATGGTGGATGGTTCAATTGAAAACTCTTCAAATGGATAGCCGGGTAAATAGGTTTCAGGAAAGCAAATAATTTTTGCCTGCTGTGCTGCTGCTAAGGCGGCAAGTTCATCAAGTTGCTGCAATCCATTGGCAATGGAGGAAGGCATATATGGAGATGCAATTGCGATTTTCATGATTGTAAGTTGTTACTGTAATGTACGAATGAAATACAAAGCTTTTTAGCTGAGATATGATTATTTGTTGAATGGCTGCCGGATGTCCTTCGACTCCGCTCAGGATTGGAAAACACGGTGGGGCCTTTGTTTAGCCTTGTGCCGGATTTGCAATGAACAGCCGGAACAAATGTTGATAAATTAATACTGCTGATAGCCCATCTAATAACATTTACAGCTAATTTATTTAGTAATTTTATGCTACAAAATTGAGCCGATATGTGCGACCGTATTCTTGAAAAATTATCCATACTTGCAGATGCCGCTAAATATGATGTGAGCTGTGCCAGCAGTGGCAGCGACAGGAAAAATGACAACAAAGGCATTGGCAATGCAAGCAATGGTATTTGCCATGCTTATACAGAAGATGGCCGCTGTGTAAGTTTGTTGAAAATCTTGCTGACCAATCATTGTATTTACGATTGTGCCTATTGTGTAAGCCGCAAAAGCAATGACATCAAACGGGCTGCTTTTACCGTACAGGAAGTGGTGGACCTTACGATTAATTTTTATCGCCGCAATTATATTGAAGGTTTGTTTTTGAGTTCAGGCATTTTTAAAAATGCAGATTATACGATGGAGCGGCTGGTGTTAATTGCAAAAAAATTAAGAACAGAGCATAAGTTCAATGGATACATTCATTTGAAAACGATTCCGGGCGCAAGTGATGAACTGGTGAAAGAAGCAGGCTTATGGGCTGACAGACTAAGTATTAACGTGGAGATGCCAACTGAAAAAAGCTTAGCATTATTGGCACCTGATAAGAAAAGGGCAGACATGCTGAAACCAATGCAGTTTTTGAAGGATGCCATTGTAAAACATACAGAAGAAAAAAAACTATTTAAACATACACCAATGTTTGCACCGGCAGGCCAAAGCACACAAATGGTAATTGGTGCTACGCCTGAAACAGACTTAGAAATTTTGTATTTAGCGAATGGCTTTTATAAAAAATTCAACATGCGCCGGGTGTATTATTCCGGCTATGTGCCGATCAGTAATGATAACCGCTTACCTGCCATTGGAACACCTGTGCCAATGATCAGGGAGAACAGGCTATACCAGGCAGATTGGCTGATGCGTTTTTATGGCTTTGAAGTAAATGAAATTGTTGACAAAGAAAATCCGTTATTGGATATGGATATTGATCCAAAGCTGGGGTGGGCATTAAGAAACCTTCATCTTTTTCCATTGGATATTAATTCTGTTGATTACAAGTTAATGTTGCGAATACCAGGTATTGGTATACAAAGTGCAAAGAAAATTGCCGCTGCAAGAAAATTCGGCAGCATCAACTGGGATCATTTAAAAAAGATTGGAGTTGCGGCTAACCGTGCCCGTTACTTCATCAATGCAGGTAAGGAATTTGAAAGAAAAGATTGGCAGCCGATGCAGATAAAAGAATTTATTTTAAAAGAAAGCAGCAGTAAGTACAAGCAAAACTTCACTCCGCAGTTAAAATTATTCTGATGAATACGGTGACTTATGATGGGAGTTTTAAAGGATTATTGACTGCCATTTTTGAAATTTATGAATACAAAATACAACAGCCGCATATTGTAAAAAAAGAAACGGTGGAAGGCAGCCTTTTTGGAACCATTCATTCAACTGAAACTGATGACACTAAAGCTATTCGTGTATTAAATAAATTAAAAGAGAAGTTAACTCCAAATGGGTTTGCTCAACTGTACAAAACATTTTTATCTGAGCTAAAGGATATTGAAAATGTAATCTATCGTTATATAGCCTATGTTTTGCAACACAATGGCGGCGTAGAAAATAATTATGCTCATGCTGATGTGCTGATGCTACAACAAACAAGCCGCAAGGTAGATAGGGAGCGCCACCGCATGAAGGCTTTTATTCGTTTTCAATTAACAAAGGATGAGTTGTATTATGCCATCATTCAGCCTGATTACAATGTGTTACCGCTGATAGTAAAACATTTTAAAGACCGCTATGCTGACCAGCGCTGGCTCATTTATGATGCCATGCGTAAATATGGTATCTATTATGATCTTAAAAAAGTTACTGAAGTGAATATTAATTTCACTTTGGATCTTCAAAATGCTGATTCAAAAGCTGCTCTGTATGATGAGTCAGAAGAGCTTTATCAGCAACTATGGCAACAATATTTTGCCAGTGTAAATATCAAAGCAAGAAAAAATACCAAACTGCATGTACAGCACATGCCGAAACGGTATTGGAAATATTTGGTGGAGAAGCAATGATCAATTGCCTTTTACATCCAAATTAGCACCGCTGTTAATTATGAAAGAAACAGCAGCCTGTAAACGAATACTTCTTACAGCAGCACCTGCTGTAAGTACGGGATAATTTGTTAATCCGGATGGAATGATTACATCTGTAAATTCATCTGGTATTGATCCACAACTCCAGTTGGCAGTATTGAACCAATCGGTATCTGCAGCACCCGTCCATATATTTTTGAATCTAAGTGTAAACTCTTCTCCTGCCGTGCCATTCACCAAACAACGGTATCGGTTACCCGAGAAAGTTCCAGTGGCATCAATCACCTGCAGCACGTTAGTGTTTACGCCGGAATAGTTGGCATTGTTGGATAAATTCGTGTAGCCGTTACCGGTATTTACCTGCCATTGATAAAGATTGGCACCTGCAGGAGCTGTAAATGCAAAGATGCTTCCCATACAGGTTCCGTAAGCAGCAGGGGTAATATCGCCTTTGGCAAACCAGTTCTCACCAAAACTATTAATGGTAAATTCTGCATAATATCCATTTCCATGCGGCAGGATCAATGTATTGGCAGGAGCAATAAATTGATAAGCACCTGTAGCATTATTATCCAGCGTACTATCTTCTTCCTGTGGCAATCCTTTGTACTTAGTAGTTCCTAATTCATAAGCATCTATTGGCTTAGCACAAGTACTGCAGCCAGTTGCATTGATCAAACTATCTACCTGGGCTGCACTAAAGTAAAGCCTTACATCTACTGGGCCGGACGGAATATTGGAAGCATTAATTACTAAATTCTTATCAAGATAATACTGGTTATTGGAATACCGCTGAGCTGTACCTGGATTTACATATTGCTGTAT
>CAZDHQ010000166.1:0-8032 GCA_964505135.1 uncultured Ferruginibacter sp. | reverse complement strand
TTGCAGAGAACAAAAAAGAAATGCAGTTGGCTTAAAAGAACAAGGAAAGATATTATCCTTTAAAAAAGAAAATTTCTTTCAATGATTATATGGCGTTAAGAGATTTTCCTTTGGTACGCCAGGGTAAGAATAAAAGCGGGTTTATTATCGAAGTAAGAGATAAACGAATCAATCCTTATGTATTGCTGGCCAATAGAACAATTGGTTTATCAAGAGACAATGCATCTAAAAATGTGGGGATTGAATTGAGTTATGATAGTGTATTGAGAGGCACAAAGGGGCAGCGGTTGATGCGGTATATAGCTGGTGCTTATATGCCGGTAGAAGGATTGGAAGTGGAACCAGAGAATGGTAAAGATATTATTACCACGCTGGATACTTACATGCAGGATGTAGCTGAAAATGCCTTGATGAAAATGCTGGTGAGTAACAACTCTGTGCATGGTACCGCCATCATCATGGAAACAGCAACAGGCAAAATAAAAGCCATTGCCAACTTAGGTAAGCAGGAAGATGGTTCTTATATAGAAGACCTGAACTATGGTGTAGGTAAAGCAACGGAACCGGGTTCTATCTTCAAACTGGCTACCACCATGGCTTTAATGGAGGATAAGTACGTCAATAAAAACAGTATAGTGGATTGTGAGGGTGGACAAAAAATCTTTTATGGTTTAAGAATAAAAGATTCTCATTTAGGCGCCGGCGCAATTACAGTGAAAGATGCTTTTGCAAGAAGTAGTAACGTAGCGTTTGCAAAACTGGCTGACCAGTATTATCACAACCAGCCATCGAAGTTCATTGAACACCTGCATAAGTTCCGGTTAGATACCATTACGGGTATTGATATTGTTGCAGCATCCGGAAGGCCAACGATTAAAAAGCCAGCCAATAGAAGCTGGGCAAAAACAACTATCCCATTTATGGCGCATGGTTATGAAGAGTTGGTAACACCCTTGCACATGCTGATGCTGTATAATGCAGTAGCGAATGATGGAAAGATGATGAAGCCTTATTTGGTAAATGCAATCAGGGAATACGGAGTGGATGTTAAAAAAGTAGAGCCCACAGTACTGGATGAAAAAATTTGCAGCGATGAAACATTGGCACAAATAAAAGAATGTTTAACTGCGGTGATAGACAGTGTTCATGGTACTGGTCATAAAATTTTGTTTGATACTGCTTATGCTATTGCAGGTAAAACAGGTACAGCGGTTACAGCCATGGATAACCAGGGTTATAACAAAGGAAACAAAATTTACCAGGCTTCCTTCATTGGATATTTTCCTGCAAAGCAGCCAAAATATACGATGGCTGTGGTGATACAAAACAGTAAAGAATCAAAATTGGTGTATGGAGCAGATGTGGCAGGGGCTGTGTTTAAAGAGATCAGCGATAAGATTTATGCCAGGTATCTCAGCAACAAAAGATTTACAGCACCGGCATTAAGAGATACAGCATGGACAAGCAGCTATGGGATGAAAAGTGAATGGAGCAATATTTTTAAGACACTCAACATGCCTTTTGTTGATTCAGCTAACGGTAACGGTTACTGGAGAACAGTGAGTGTAAAAAATAACAGTGCATTGATGCAGCCATCTGTTAATACTGCCAGCAATGTAATTACACCCACGCTGATAGGAATGGGGTTGAAAGATGCCATTTACCTGGCAGAAAATAAAGGGTTAAAAGTAGTGGCAAGTGGAAAAGGAAAAGTAGTGAGCCAGTCATTAGCAGCAGGTACCGCATATAAAAAAGGACAGACAATAACACTCGTGTTGAATTGATATTACAAGACCTACTATATAAAGTAAGCATCAGGGGTATAAGCGGTAATTCAGCTGTAGAGATAAATGATTTACAACTGGATTCAAGAAAAGTAAAACCGGGAGCTTGTTTTATTGCGGTAAAAGGAAGTTTGGCCGATGGCCACCAGTTCATTGAAACAGCTATTGATAAAGGCGCAGCGGCTATTATTTGCGAAGACATACCAACAGTATTAAAAGATAATGTAGTGTATGTACAGGTGGAGAACAGTGCATTAGCAGCAGCAGTGATGAGCCATAATTTTTATGGTGAACCGTCACAAAAATTAAAGCTGGTAGGTGTAACCGGTACCAACGGCAAAACCACCATCGCTACTTTATTATTTAAGCTCTTTAGTTCTTTGGGATATCACTGTGGTTTGATCAGCACCGTACAGAATCAAATAGGTGAGCAGGTAATTCCATCAACACATACTACACCGGATGCCATTAGCATTAGTCAATTGCTAAGGCAGATGCTGGATGCAGGATGTACACATGTGTTTATGGAATGCAGCAGTCATGCTATTCACCAGCATCGTATTGCAGGCTTAACGTTCACAGGTGGGTTGTTTAGTAACATCACACATGATCATTTGGATTATCACAAAACATTTGATGAATATATCCGGGTGAAGAAATCATGGTTTGATGGAATGCCTTCATCGGCATTTGCTATCAGCAACCTCGATGATAAACGTGGTGCAGTAATGCTGCAAAATACAGCGGCAAAAAAGTTTTTCTACAGTCTCAAGACACTGGCTGATTTTAAAGGAAAGATTTTGGAAAACAGTTTTGCCGGTCTGCATATGATGATCAATGAACAGGAAGTATACTTTAGATTGATAGGCGAGTTTAATGCATATAATATTTTGGCTGTGTACGGAGCTGCTATTTGCTTGGGAGAAGAGAGATCAAATGTATTACAGCACCTAAGCAACCTGGCTGGTGCAGAAGGAAGGTTTGATTACATCGTTAGCAGTAACGAAAGGGTGATTGGTATTGTAGATTATGCACACACGCCGGATGCGTTACTGAACGTACTGGCCACCATAAAAAAGTTAAGACAGGGGCATGAGCAAATCATTACAGTAGTGGGATGTGGTGGAGATAGAGACAAAACAAAAAGACCGGTGATGGCGGAAGTAGCATGTGAATACAGTGACAGGGTAATCTTTACATCCGATAATCCACGAAGTGAAGATCCGCAACAGATAATTAAAGAAATGGAAGCAGGTGTGAGTGTGGTGGCAAGAAGAAAATACATTTCTATTGCAGACAGAAAAGAAGCGATTAAAACAGCAGTGAGCCTTGCATCAAAAGAAGATATTGTGTTAGTGGCGGGCAAGGGACATGAGAAGTACCAGGATATCAAAGGAGTGAAGTATGATTTTGATGATAAGGAAGTTTTGAAAGAAGTGTTTGAATTGCTGGAGAAATAAGACAATGTGCTGATGTGCTAATTAGCTAATATGCTAACGCAGCAACAGTCGGTATTGATTGAAGAATCTAACTAATTAAAAAAATTAGCACATCAGCAAATTAGCTAATTAGCAAATTAATATGTTATATCACATTTTTGATTGGTTAACGCAACACTGGACAACATCCAGATTTCCCGGAAGTGGATTGTTTCAATTCATCACTTTTAGGGTATTGCTTGCCGTTATACTAAGTCTTGTGATAACAACGGTTTATGGAAAACGCCTGATTGCTTTTTTAAAAAGGAAACAACTTGGTGAAAGTGTAAGAGATCTTGGCCTGGCAGGAGAACAGCAGAAGAAAGGTACCCCAACAATGGGCGGCATCATCATCTTGCTTGCCATCATCATTCCTACATTATTATTGGCTAACCTGCATAAAACCTATATCCGTTTAATGCTGCTATGTACTGTGTGGCTGGGTGTAATTGGATTTATAGACGATTATTTGAAAATAAGAGCAAAGCGGCTAGCACAGCAAAAAGGTATCGCTTATAAAAAAAGTGATAGTGATGGATTAGCAGGAAGATTCAAAATTTTTGGACAAGTAATGTTGGGGATAATCGTTGGCGTTACGCTTTACTTTAGTCCAAGTGTTACAGTTAAAAGAGAAATAGTAAATGAAAGTATAAGTATTCAGGCGGGTGAAAGAAAGATAAATGAAGATACAGTGATGATAGATGGCCATGCTCATCGTTTTGTCACTGTAAAGACTCCGATTACCACTATCCCTTTTGTAAAAAACCATGAGTTTAATTACGCCAAACTACTTCCGCAAAGCTGGCAGGATTACACTTATATCGTTTATATCATCATTGTAATATTTATTGTAACAGCAGTAAGCAATGGTGCTAATATTACAGATGGCTTAGATGGGCTGGCAACGGGCGTGAGCGCTATCATAGGTATTTGTCTTGGGATATTCGCCTACGTTAGTGGTAACATCAAGTTTGCAGAATACCTCAATATCATGTACATACCCAATCTTGGTGAGTTGTCCATTTTTATTGCTGCATTAGTAGGAGCATGCATTGGATTTCTCTGGTACAATGCTTACCCGGCACAAGTGTTTATGGGAGATACAGGCAGCCTTGCCCTGGGAGGAATCATTGCAGCGCTGGCCATTATTGTTAGAAAAGAATTATTGATTCCGTTTTTCTGTTTTGTGTTTTTGATAGAGAATTTAAGCGTAATGATACAGGTGAGTTATTTCAAGTACACAAAGAAAAAATATGGAGAGGGTCGGCGAGTCTTTTTGATGAGCCCACTACACCATCATTACCAAAAAAAGGGATATCACGAAAGTAAAATAGCTGTTCGTTTTTGGATTGTAACAATTCTTTGTGTGGTAATGGCTATTGTAACATTAAAGTTGAGATAATAACTGCTGCGGCAGTAATGATAATTCCAATCTTATGAAGGTACTGTTAACGGCCTAAAGAAAACACCCGTTAAATTCTATCTATTGAAGAACCTTTTTTAATTGACTTCTACTATCTGAACAATAGTGAAAAAGAAATTGATCATACTGGGAGCTGGTGAAAGCGGTGTTGGTGCTGCTATTCTTGCTAAACAAAAAGGTTATGACGTTTTTGTTAGCGATGGTGGTGAGATCAAAGATCATTTCAAAAACGAATTAGTGCAGTATGAAATTGCCTTTGAAGAAAAAAAACATTCAGAAGAAAAAATCCTGAATGCAGATGAAGTGATGAAGAGCCCGGGCATTCCTGAAAAAAATGAGCTGGTAAAAAAGATAAGAGCAAAAGAAATACCGGTGATCAGTGAAATAGAATTGGCTTATCGATATAAAGGAGACAGTAAGATCATTGCTATTACAGGTACTAACGGTAAGACCACCACGACGGCTTTGACTTATCACATTTGCAAAACCGGTGGCGCTGATTGTGCATTGGTGGGGAATATCGGTGATTCATTTGCAAAGCAGGTGGCGCTTGATCCAAAACCATTGTACGTGGTGGAAATAAGTTCTTTTCAATTGGATGACATTAAAACATTCAAACCTGATGTGGCGATACTGACGAATATTACAGAAGATCATTTAGACAGGTATGAATACAGGATGGAGAATTACATCAACAGTAAGTTCAGGATAACGATGAACCAGGGACCGGAGGACATCTTTATTTACTGCATGGATGATGAGATCACAGAAAGAAATATAAATAACTATACCATTAAATCAATTTTATATCCAATCACAATGAAGAAAGAACTGCCACAAGGTGCGTACATCAGCAATGCAGCAATGCACTTAAAATGGAAAGGAGAAGAAATGAGAATGAGTATACAGGACTTTGCACTTAAAGGAAAACACAATCAATATAACAGTATGGCAGCAAGCTTAGCATCCGTAGCAGTAGACATCAAAAAGGAACACGTAAGAGAATCGTTGCAAACATTCCAGAGCCTGGAGCACAGGATGGAACCTGTTTCAACAATCAAAGGAGTAGAGTTTATCAATGACAGTAAAGCGACCAATGTAAACAGTACCTGGTTTGCACTGGAAAGCATGAACAAACCAACGATTTTGATTTTAGGTGGTGTGGATAAAGGAAACGATTACTCGATTTTAATGGACCTGGTAAAAGAAAAAGTAAAAGCGATTGTGTGCATGGGAACAGACAACCGCAAGATTCATGAAGCATTTGGCTCTGTGGTATCATTGATGGTAAACACCGCAAGTGCTGAAGAAGCAGTACAGGCAGCATTTCATTTTGCAACAAAAGGCGATGTGGTTTTATTGAGCCCGGCATGCGCCAGCTTTGATCTTTTTAAAAATTATGAAGACAGGGGAAAACAATTTAAACAGGCAGTAAAAAATTTATAATAATAGTTATTGGGTTTTAAAGATCTCATACAAGGTTTCTCAGATCCATCTTTCAAACTGATAGATGGCAATACATTGGTTAGTAAAACCAAGGGGGATCGTGTTATCTGGGCAATTGTGGTGATATTGACTTTGATGAGTTTGCTGGTGGTGTACAGCAGTACAGGATCATTGGCATACAGGCACAGCAAGAGTACCGAAAGTTTTTTATTCAAGCAGTTTGCTTTTATCATGCTTGGCCTGCTGATCATTTATTTTGCTCACCGGGTTAATTACATCGTGTATTCAAGAATAGCATCTATCCTGTTTGTGGTTTCTATTCCACTGCTGTTGTATACATTATTTTTTGGCGTGGAGTTAAATGCAGGAAGTCGCTGGATCAAACTACCGGTAATCAATATGACTTTTCAAACCTCTGACCTTGCAAAGCTTGCATTGTTCATGTATTTAAGTCGCCAGTTGAGCCGCAGGCAGCAGGACATCAAAGATTTTAAAAAAGGATTTCTTCCAGTAATCATTCCAGTAGGAATTATTTGTTTATTGATTGCGCCGGCTAATTTATCAACGGCTATATTGATTGCAGGCACCAGCTTTTTGCTCATGTTCATTGGCCGTGTTAATACCAAACATATTTTAGCAACCATAGGCATTGCATTGATTCCTGCTTTGCTGTTGATCGCCATTGCAGTAAAGTATTACGATAAGGAAGATAAAAAAATGGAAGAGTTACCTGCGCTTTTATCCAGTGGACGTATACCGACATGGATCGGCAGGATACAAACTTTTATTTACAGCAACAAAGAAGATCAGAATGAAAAAATGTACCAGATTAACCAGGCTAAGATTGCGATAGCAAATGGCGGTTGGTTAGGTAAAGGCCCCGGCAATAGTGAGCAAAGAAATTTTTTGCCGCACTCATACAGTGATTTTATTTATGCCATCATTTTAGAAGAATACTGTTTTATCGGCGGTGCATTCATTCTTTTCATCTACCTGTTGTTTTTATACCGATGCATAAGAGTATATCAAAAATGCCCTTTTGCATTCGGTGCATTTTTGTCGCTGGCGTTAAGTTTCACCTTAGTGATACAGGCGCTTACTAATATGAGTGTAAACGTAAACCTCTTTCCAAATACAGGGGTTACGTTACCGTTAGTGAGCATGGGTGGAAGTAGTTTTTTGTTTACCTGCTTATCGGTAGGCATTATTTTGAGTGTGTCAAGAAACGTAGAGCAATTGGAAGGTAAAGAAACAGAAAAGGTGATCGCTGCTGTTGATGGAGAATAGTTTTTTTGGAACGGGCATTTGTTCTTTTTTCAACATCGTTGTGTCACTCAATTGTACGGCATATCAATATGCGTCAAAAAAAATAGACCATTTGTGAAGTGAATGAACTAAAAAGTATAAAAGATCTTTCGGTTCTCCCTTTAGGGAGCGGAAGGGGCGTTGGTGGTCGCTACATCATGGCTGGTGGCGGTACAGGTGGTCACATTTTTCCTGCAGTAGCCATTGCCAATGCAATAATAAAATTGCAACCCAATGCAGAAATTTTGTTCATCAGGTTATAAGATTGAAGGATTGGATATAGCAGGTTTCAACAGGAGTTCTTTGATTAAAAATATTGGATTGCCTTTTAAACTCATCAAGAGTTTTATGCAGGTAAAAAAAATATTCAAAGAGTTCAAGCCGGATGCTGCGATTGGTGTAGGTGGATATTCAAGTTTTCCTGTGTTGAAATATGCCCAGTCAAAAGGCATTAAAACTTTTATACACGAAAGCAATTCTTTTGCAGGCAAAAGCAATATCATGCTTGGTAAAAAAGCAACAAAGGTTTTTGTAGCAATAGATGGAATGGAGCAGTTTTTCCCGGCAGATAAAATCATCATCAGCGGAAACCCGGT
>CAZDHQ010000165.1:0-8104 GCA_964505135.1 uncultured Ferruginibacter sp. | reverse complement strand
ATTTTTGTTCTGTATGCGCCGCCCAGGATTTGATGAACCGGTGCATGCAAAATCTTTCCAATCAAATCCAGCACGGCTGTTTCAAAGGCTTCGTAAATACGTTGGTCTACTACCGGCAATTGCTTCCAGTTCAGCTTCAATACATCCTTCCCAACAAAATTCTTCATCGCATTTTCAACAAATGCTTTGTCAGCACTGCGATAGGTTTCACCGATACCAATCAATCCGTTGTTCAACTCAATTTCGATTATCCATTTGGGTTGGTTGGCAAATTCTGTCCAGCTTTCACCGGTAAGAAATTTTTTTGCAAAAGCGGAGTCCTTATCCAGCACTGTTTCAGAGTTGAGACTGCCGGGCCTGGCAGGCACAATCACTTCAGTTGCTTTAATATGCCGTATGATAGTTTTAGATGTCATTATTTTTTGTGCGAATATTTTTCTGCCAGTTTCCTGATGTCATAACTAAACTCAATGAATTCGGCTTCCCATTTTTCTGCTGATTCTTTTGTGTAAGGATAAAAGCCATGTGCATTGCTCACTCCTTTGCCACCAGCTTCCACCAGGTCAACCATTGTTTTGGGAGGTTCAGTTACATTACTCAAATCAGGGAATAAATCTTTCATCACCGTGAGATAGGCTGGCACACCAGTTAAATCCATAAACCTGAACGGGCCTGCAAAGGTGATCCAGTAACCCAAATCATTTCTTAAGGAACGATCCACATCTTCCACTGTAGCGTATCCATTTTCCACCAGGTTAAAAGCTTCTCTCAACATGGCATACATGATCCTGTTAGTAATGAATCCACGGATATCTTTCTTTAACAAAGAAGGTTCTTTACCCCAGCTCTCTGCCAATGCAATGATTTCGTTTGCATATTTGATATCAGAATCTTTACCACAAATCACTTCCATAAAACGGGTGATATGTGCAGGCTCTGCCCAGTGTATACCCAACAATCTTTCAGGATGCGTTAAGCCTTCCTGCAAAATAGAAACAGGAATGGCAGAGGTGTTACTTCCAATAATCGCTGTGGATGAAACCACTGTTTCTAATTGGCGATAGAGTTGCTTTTTCTCCTCTACATTTTCGATGATGGTTTCAATGATCACTTCATGCCCGGCCATTTGTTTCACATCATCTGTAATCACATGCCGCTTGATCACTTCGCCTGGTTCCTCTTTTAAAATACCTTCCTCTTTTAACTGCTGAAGAAACCCAAGAATGCGTTCCCTTGCTTCATCGGCAGTTTCTATTCTTCTTACCAACGATGTAACAGGATGACCAGCTGCCAGAATACAGGTAGCAATACTGCAACCCATCAAGCCAAGTCCTACCGTTCCTATTTGTTTTTTTTCACTCATTGTTATTGTTTATTACACTCACTTATCAATGATGGCGATGGCATCAATTTCAATTTTGATTCCGTCGGCTAATACAGACTGCACGGTTGTTCTAGCTGGATAGATGCCATTAAAAAAAGAGGCATAAGCTGCATTATAGCGATCAAAATCTTCAATATTGGCAAGATGTACAGTGCATTTCAAAATATCATCCACCGTTCCTCCTGCTGCTTCCACTATTTTTTTTACATGTGATAAAGTAAGTAGTGTCTCTTCTTCAATGCTGCCGCTGATTACTTCACCGGTTGTTAAATCCAGCGGCCCCTGGCCACTGATAAACAGCATGCCGTTCTTCATCACACCCGCAGAATAAGCTCCTGTTGAAACAGCTTTGTCAGGATGTTTCACTTCTATTTTAGCCATGTTATTCTTTTAAATTTTTTATTGCCGGCCAGTTTTTAAATGACTGGATAAATTGCTGCACTGCATTCACAGCGCTATTGAATAAATGTTCCCCTTTTTCTTTTGTTGCCAATTGCGGTTCACCACTGCATCCATTGGAAGAAACAAATTCAGTTTGCTTCACTACCACTACGCCCTTATAAGGTTCATCATCTTCCCATGCTATGTATCCATTGCTTAAGGGACGCTGTGCCCGCTGCACATTTTCCATAAACACTTTATCAGCATATAAGTGCAGCATCATGCTGGTTTCATACTCACAGGCATGGCTAAGCGCAGGACTTTGCATCGGTGCTTCACCTGCGAATGGCTTGCCCGCCACTTCCCAATAAGTAGCCAATGCTATAACAGGATTCTCGGTTGCATCCAACTTTCTGCTTAAGATAGAAAGCGCCTGCTTTACAGGTGTGATGTTTCCACCATGACCATTGAGCAAAACAATTTTTTTGAAACCCATGCTCACAATTGACTCCACCAATTCAACCACCACATTGGTATACAATGCAGCCGATATACTTAGTGTGCCACCGAAAGAAAGATGGTGATGGCTTGAACCAAACTGCAGTGTTGGGCACAGTAAAATATCGTTTGGCAATCTCTTTTCTAACTCCGTTGCAATGGCTGCTACAATATCCGTATCTGTACCAACAGCCAGGTGAGGCCCATGCTGTTCAATAGCACCCAGTGGCAGCAATACTATTTTGCTGGCGGCTTCTTTGTTTATCGAAACGTAATTGGATGCTGAAAAAATCATTCAAAAATGAGGTTGACTGATTATTAAAAGTAGAAATAAAAAATACTGTACAATTATATTTATGCTGCTGTTTTGTATACTTTTTTAACTATGCCGGTTGTGCCACTGCATAAATATCTATACCGCTACAATCTACGCTGATAGTGGCTTTATCTCCCTTCCTGTTAATTACGACTGCCCTTTTCTGTGTATTCAATTCAGGACTCATCAGGGTAAGATTTTGCAAAGGCACCCTGCTGGTATTAATTTCAAAACTCACATTATTATCCTTAATATCTGATACAATATCTTTCATCAATGGCACGCCTGATAAATCATTGATACTGTCTGCCAAAGCTACCAGGCCTGCATTCATAAAATGTATCACCGTTTTACCATTGTAGGTTCTTAATCTTGCTACCCATCTTTCATCACCCTTTACATTTTTAATGATGGGTTTGAACTTCCCGCTCTCTATCATTTTTTTTATTGGTGAAGAAGCAAGCACTGTATCAATCACCATTAGATTTTTATACTTTGATTTCAGTAACTCAGTTGAAAGTGGCGTACTGCGTTTAAATCCTTTTTCATCATGTGTTCCAAAAGGTAAGGCCACCCAGGCAGTTCCGCCTTTTGCCAAATAAGATTTGATGGCTGCAAACTGTTTGTCTGAAACAACGCCTACACCATCCAATACCAGCGGTGTTTTGTCATTACTTAATGCAACAGCATCGGCCAATTCTATACCTCTTACAAATCGATATCCAACATTATGCTTTGCTAATTGCACTGCCCATTCTTTTGACCTGTCCCAATGTTCTTTACCATTTTCATCACGCCATCCATTCTCCCTGCACAGCCCATTGTTCACCACTCTTATTTCCACCACATCCTTACCATCACGGTAATTCCAATTGCTGTGTTGCTTTTCCCAATTATTTGTTTTGCTGATGGCATCTTCTGCTTCCAGTGCATGCTCCGGATCTTTTTCAATTCTTCCGTTTAATGTACTGCTCCAGTTGCTCACACCCCAGTACCTTGCAAGCGCCCAACCGAAATAAGCACCCTTTTCAAACAGCGCATAGCTCAAAGCCATGGCCGGTGCATTGTTTCTTTTCTCTGCTATATCCTTTTGAAGCAACGCCTCCGCTTCCATATCCAGCCAGTTGGCGTTGCGGATATTGGTGCCCACATTTTCCAGCATGTATAAATCCAAATAGGGCGACATTCTTTCCAAATCCAGCGCCACTGCATTCAATACAATTGGGCCAGTATTGGAACAGCAAGTCATCAGTGGCTTATCACCCAATACTTCTTTGATCATCTTTACATGATCTTTGATTGATTCCGCTTTCATCCGCAACCAATCCCTGTAAGCAGGATTCTCATAGTTGCCCCACTCCAGCATATCTTTCGATGTATCGCCAAAAAAGTTTTTATCTGTGAAAGCTGGAATCTCATGACCATATTCTTTCTTGAACCTATCCCTGCAATATTTACAACCACATGTTTTGTTTCCGGGATAAGAACACATGTCATCCACTTCCACTCCATCAAATGGTACTTCCTTCATTAAACGCACCAAATATTTTTTGTGCATGTCAAGAAAGTTGGGATTGTTATGACACATGGCTTCAAACTGGTATTGCGCTGCATATCCACGGCTGCCATCTCTTAAATCCACTTCACATAAATCATTGAAGAAATAGCCTTCGTACTGTGCATACTTTGCCGCCTGCCAATCTGGAAATAACAACACTGCATGGCGTTCATATTTGTGTACATATCTAAAATCCTCTTCATTGCGTGGGCGGGTGATATCATTGCAGGAATAATGATCCATAAACCGCACGCCATTCTTATGCAGTTCATCACAAACGGTAGCATAGTAACCATGCAACTGTTTAAAGTAATTGCAAAAATCAAAACGATTGTGGAATCCAAAATTGATGGCCGTATCAATACCTGCTTTTGCAAATGCTTCTGCCCTCTTTTTTATTTTATCAACCACCTGCACTTGCGGCCACATGATATCCTCCAGTTCACACCACCAGCTTGCCACACGGTTTGGAATAAATGCAGCGGCATCAGAATTATTTTTGATGTTAGGGATGATGTTCAATCCACGGGCAAATGTTCCTGCGGTACTATGCGCCAAACCCATGCCTGCGCTGGCAACTGTTGTGAGCTTGATAAACTTTCTGCGGTTGGTATTTCCAGTCATAAAGCAGACAATTGGTTTTGATAAATAAGTTGTACCCGGTAAGATTGTAGCTGTAGTACATTTCAAAACTATTTTATTTGGCAAAAGATTACTTCCATTAATCCGTTCAAAATCTATACTTTTTTAACAAGAAGAAACGAGCTCAATTTAGCGTGTGAAACATACAATTATTTCCTAATTACTGACTAACATGGCAGCGCCTCTTATAAGTGGGATATTGAATGTTAATACGTCTTTATTTATTGTTGGAGTAATTGATATTGGCTTTTCAACACCGGGATGAATCACCTTGAATACAATTCCTTTTTGTAAAAAATGCCGGAGGCGTAATTTGATTACTGCATGATCGGATTCGCCATATACTACCGGTATCGCATAGCCGTTTTTTGTTTTAAAGATATTGGCTTTGGCGCCTTCTGCTTCGATGATTCCTTGCTCTAACACCCATTGCTTTTCTTTTAGTTGGCTCATCATTGTACCATAATCAAGATAGAGTTGATCTATTACAGGATCAGGTTGCAACGCATGATCATTGCCCGGGAAAGGGCACATGGGAAAGACACCGAGGTACAAATATTTCTGCATGAAATAATCGCCGCCTTCATTCAGGATGATGTCTTTATTCGGCGTCCAGCCAAGCGCAGGTTTGTATAAAGTGAGGAAGGCTGTGGTATTTAGCGGTGTGGTGGCATTGGTAAATTCATCCAGTATACCATCGGCATGTTTTAATAAATCAACACGTTTATAATGGTTGTTTACAAAAATCACTTTACCTGCCTGGTGCATTATCGGCCCAAGCTCTTCCATCAATGATTTCCATGAGTTCACCAGCGAACGGGCAGGCCGGTTATCAAACCAGCTGATCTTGTCATCTGCATTTTGATTGAAGAATCGTAGCCAGTCCAGCCGATCAATACAAATGCCGAAAGAGCTGGGAATTTTCCTGATATGCTGCCTGGCCTGTTCTAAAAGAAATGCTTTGTAATTTTTTTCACCGCAATCCATAGCAACAGCGTTCTTCCAGCTAAAATAAGGTCCGCCATAAACAGTTTTGGAATCAAGATCATTGGTGATGTTTACTTTTTTATCCACCTGTATAAATGCTTCCGGGAATTTAGTGTAGAGGTAATTGTTACAGTATTTCCAAAGAGCGGTATCTGTTGCAGACATGGTTGGTGTAAAAGGATATCTTACTTCAGCGCCAAACTCAGTTACATTAAAATAGCTAAGCACATAAAATCCTTTCTGCTTCATCCGTTTTGCATAAGCATCCATTGCCGCAACAGATATTGTTCCGCCTCCAAAACGTTCCCATTGTTCATTGCTTTTAACCGGTGGCAAAAACATGCCCATGTAGGGAAAATCAAAACTTGCCTGCCAGTTAACGGTAAAAGCCATCCGCTTCATTTTATCTGCATCGAAATCATCAAAGAAATTGGAGTAAGCTGCAGTACCGCCCATTTTATTAGCCAAACTATTCTTAGGGTACATGTAACCGGGATAAAGGTTTGAAAAAACTGCTAAAGCGGAACGCCAGCCTTTATCATGCACCACCAACCTAGTTTCAAACGAAATGGTGGAATGTTTGCCAATGCGATTAAACAATCTCTCAAAACTTACTCTCCCATTGGATGAAGTCTGCATTTGTAAATTGATGACTGGATCATCTGGCGATAGAATGACAGAGAATGCTTTATTTTCATTTTGTTCCTGCAGCAAAGCAAGCGGCATTGCAAATAAATTATGCTGGAGTGGAATAAAGCCCTGCTTAACATCTTTATATTCAAAAGGCGGTGCTCCATAAAAATATTGTTGATCGGTTATTGGAACAGGTATCAAAGGATCAATCCATGACTGGCTTTTATTAGTAGCCGTACCGGGCTGTAATTGCTTGATCAATGCTGCATCAAATTTAGATGAGTCTATCGGTGGAGCTCCCCAGGTAGTCCAAAATTGTGTTGATGAAGTTGATGGATACTCAACAACGGTTTTAATTGGAACAGAAAAATTTTTGCCAGCTCCTTTGATGGATATCTTCCAATTGATACCGGCATTATCTGCTGTAAATGTTTCTGTAAGTGTACAAGATTGATGAAAGGAGTCTGAATAGAGTTGATGAACAAACTGTACCAATTTGCCTGTCACCTGTTGAGATACTATCGAAGATTTCGCCGCAAAGCTTTGCAGTTGTGTATAGGCGATGATACTTCTTTTACCGATACCATCGTTGTAGTCGATCGAAATAATCTTCCCGGTTCTGTCAAGTTCAATTGAAATATTTTTTGAATCAACTGAGATCAGTTTTTCCTTTTGACCAAAAGCAACTTGTATTGAGTAAACAAGCAATACCAGTAAGAAAAATTTCTTAGTCATTCGTTTGCGTCTCTTTTATTTGTTTCCAAATACAGTGTCCATAAATTGATATGCAGCATTCCTTGCTGCCAATGGAAAATCATGCCCGCCTGTAGGATATATTATCTTGAATGATTTAGCCGCATTCAATAATTGGTATACCGGTTGTACATTTTCAAATGCCTTTTTCACACCCATTACATCAAAGTTTTTGTCCTGTATTGGTGCACTGCAAAAGACGGCTCTTGGCGCAATGGCAACTATCACTTCATCAAAGTCAAAAGGAAATTTGTTTCCGTCTAAATGATATTTTTCTCTCAGCAATGGCATGTACCTTGGCTGAGCCCATGGACCTAATCTTCCACTATAATATTTTTCTGCATCAGCGCCAATATTGTAATAACTAAAAAGCGTAAAGCCACAACTTGAAACAACTACCTTGATTCTTTCATCAAATGCAGCAGTGAAGAGGGCAGTATGCCCGCCAAGTGAATGACCAATAATCCCGATCTTATTTCTATCAACATCGCTTCTTTGCAATAACCAATCTATGCAGCGCATATTATCAAATATGCTTTTCATGGTTCCCGATTGATAACGATCGCTGTCAAAATTATACTTACTTAAACCGCCAAAGCCGGGATAATCCGGAGCAATCACAACAAATCCTTTTTCAGCCAATTCCTTTGCGTAAGCCAAATTGGTATTATGCCCCTGACCATCTACAGATTTTTTGCCTATGGAATCTGTTTCATGCAAGGCAATCATCGCTGGAAATAAAATCGCAGACTTTTTATGATTAGGTATATACAGGTAAGCTGTTAGTCTTTCATCTTAACTTAATTTATTTTTAATTTTTAAACAATTTTTATATTACAATAAGGACAAAAAGTCAAAAAAGATACACATACTTCACAATACAACAAATTATTACAATTTAACTAAAAAATGAAATTTTTTCATTTTTTTAACAAATTTGACAGAATTTTTC
>CAZDHQ010000164.1:4370-8119 GCA_964505135.1 uncultured Ferruginibacter sp. | reverse complement strand
ATGATAAACTGGAGCAATACAGCCGCATCATCATTGACCAGGGAAAAAAACTTGCTAGTCATCTGGAGAAAATCTTGAACATTGCCAGGCATGATAAAAACCCTATGTTATTGAATAAAGAAGAAGTAAACGTTTTAGATACGGTGAATAAAACAGTAGACATCATTCGTTTAAAATATCCTGCAGCCAATATAGCCCTGAACAATCAATTGCAGCATGCAAGCATACAGGCAGATGCATTTCATTTTGCCAATATCATTTACAACTTTCTGGACAATGCGGTGAAATATTGCAATAGGGAACCAGAAATAAAAATTGATTTACTGGAAGATGATAAAACTATTACGATGCAGTTTAAAGACAATGGCATTGGTATCTCTTCCAAAAGTTTGAAACACATATTTGAAAAATTTTACCGGGCACCGGAGAGTAAGCAGTTGGCGGTAAATGGTTTTGGCCTTGGGCTTTACTATGTAAAAAAAATCTGCGAACTGCATGGCTGGAAAATTAAAGCCAATAGTACGGTAGGTGAAGGAACTATTATAACTTTAAGTATTCCGCAATCACTAAAGTAGACCATTCTGTGAGACCGGGACGGTCAGACGGATACATATGAAACCATACAAAATACTATACTCCGAAGATGATGAAACGCTTGCGTTTCTCACCAAGGACAACCTACTGCAGCATCAATACGAAGTGGATCATTTTACTAACGGTGCCGCATGCCTGCAGGCTTTTAGCAAGGGCAAATATGATGTTTGTATTTTGGATGTGATGATGCCTGGCACAGATGGGTTTGCAGTAGCAGAAGCCATCAGGAAAATAGATCATGAAATCCCCATCATTTTTCTATCAGCCAAAACTTTAAAAGAAGATAAACTAAAAGGCCTGCGTATTGGAGCGGATGACTATTTAGTAAAACCATTTAGCATTGAAGAATTGGTGCTAAAGATTGAAGTGTTTATTTCGAGGTCAAAGAAAAATATTCCTGCAGCCAAAAAAGCGTACAGCTTTGGTTCCTTTGTTTTTGATCCAGAAAATTTTTCTTTGAACAGAAACGGAGAGCAAACGGTATTGACACAAAAAGAAGCAACACTACTTCAGTATTTGCTTGATAACAAAAATTCAGTATTAAAACGAGAGCAAATATTAAGTGCCATCTGGGGACAGGACGATTTCTTTTATGGAAGAAGCCTGGACGTGTTTATATCCAGGCTTCGTAAAATATTTTCAGTAGATGATGCAGTGAAGATTGAAACACTGCATGGAATTGGTTTTAAGCTGGTGGTGATGGAACGCTGATTTTTGATGGAACACTGATGATACGGGTTGAACGGATTTAAAACGGATCTTTATCTGTGGTTATCAGCGTAATCCATGTTCTATCATATCCAACTCACCACTTCTTCTAAATATTTTTTATCAGTCTCATCAAACTGATCCAGCAGTTCACTATCTACATCTAAAACAGCAACAACATTTTCTCCTTTAAATACCGGTACCACAATTTCAGATTTGGATAAACTGCTGCAGGCTATATGGCCGGGGAATTTTTCTACATCAGGTACAATCAATGTTGCTGCCTTTGCCCAGGAACTACCGCATACACCTCTTCCTTTTTTTATTCTTGTACAAGCTACCGGGCCCTGGAATGGACCCAGCACCAGCTCTTCCCCTTCAGCAGATGGCTTTACCAAATAAAACCCAACCCAAAACCATCCAAACTGTTCCTTCAATGCAGCACATATATTCGCCAGGTTAGCAATCAAGTCTGTTTCACCCTCCAGCAAACCTTTTATCTGCGGCAGCAATGCCTCGTATTGTTCTTGCTTCGTTCCTTTTGCTATCAATAGATCTTCTGCCATAATCGAGTTTCACTAATTTGACTAATTACACGGATTACACTAATTATTTTTATACCAGGTTATCATACTGTTGCAGTGCAAATCCAATTGGACTAAATACACTAATTGCTTAATTAGTGTAATTAGTCTAATCCGTGTAATAAAAGACTCTACTTAAATATTGTTTTGAAAAACGCCTTCATATCCTGCCAGCTTTTTTTATCAGCAGCTTCGTTGTAAGCGATTGGCATACCAAATTTCTGTCCCATTGCAGTTGCATTTGGATTGGTGAAGGCATGCGTTGCATCCGGGTAGGAAATAAACTTGTAATCAGCATGCACGGCATCCAGGTTATCACGGAACTTTTTAATCTCTTCAGCGCTTACAAATTTATCGGCCTCACCATGGCACACTAAAATCTTAGCTTTTGTTTTTCCTGGTTCTGCTGGGATACCGGCTAATCCACCATGGAAACTTACCACACCTTTGAAAGGCATACCCAGTTTAGCCGCAGTTAAGCTCATAGAACCACCAAAGCAATAACCGATACAAGCCAGTTGATTGGCATCTACTTCAGGGTATTCTTTCAGCTTGTTAACAGCCGCTTCAATTCTTCTTTGAACCAGGGCCGGGTCGCTGTAAAATGGTGTAGCCAATGCACCAGCTTCTTTTGGATCATTGCCTTGCTTGCCATCACCATACATGTCTACTGCGATAGCAATGTAACCCAGCTCAGCCAGCATATCAGCACGTTTGCGCACATACTCATTGCTTCCCCACCATTCGTGGATAACCACTATGCCGGGGCGCTTTCCTTTTTTTGCTGCATCAAAAGAAACATAACCTTTTAGCGTGGCGCCATCTGAAGATGAATAAGTAACTTCTTGTCCTTTCACTGTAGAACTTTTTTCAGCCTTTACCTTATTAGTAAAAGCCAGTACAAAAAAACAAAACAGGATTTTAAAAAACGACTTCATAGTTAAAAATTTTATTGATTGAATTATATAAACGTTGCTTTGGGTTGAATGTTCAAACTAATTATTATTATTCAGCTCCATTATCATATCGCTATAAGATGTAGAAAGATGGTCTGTAGCCTGCACATTTAATAATGCGGCATAGTAATCACATTGCTGCTGCAGTTTTTCTTTTGAGATGCTGCCATCTTTATCAATAGCTTCCACTTCAATAAAAGTTCCCAACTCTTGTACCGTATCAAAATGAAATTTTACGTTTCCGATAAAATAAATTTTTCTTTTCTTATCAACCACCGCTTTAATGCCCAATGCTTTGCTAAGCACCGATTTTAAATCCTCACTTGGCTGGTGCTGGTAAAGCAGTACCTGTGATGATTTGCTACCTGCTGTATTTTCTCTTTCGTAATGAATCAGTGCATTCTCAATATTGCCCTCTCTTAATTTCATTCGGCCATTAGGAACATTAAAGTAAGTGTCTAATTGATGATCTTCACCAATGAAAACGGGATTATGCTGCAGCAAAATTTGTTCTGCAGCTTCGTTGTTGTTGCTCTTTGCTTTGAATTCTATATTGAGCGGCATGGTTTATATTTTTTCACACAACGTTACAACGAATACAAAGGAACAACGATTCAACTTTGTTTCGTTGCATCCTTTGCGTTCGTTGTGTAAAACTGCTTTACTGCTTCACTAATTTTAATTCACTAATCAAGTTACCTGCGCCGCCTAATTTATCAATACACCACAGCACATACCTTACATCCACGCAAATGGTACGGTTCAAATCTTTATCAAACGCAATCTTATGACTCAAGGCTTCATAGTTGCCATCAAAAGCCAAACCGATTAAATTGCCGCTACCATCAATAACAGGGCTACCGCTGTTGCCGCCGGTAATATCATTGGTGGTGATAAATGTTACCAC
>CAZDHQ010000164.1:0-4360 GCA_964505135.1 uncultured Ferruginibacter sp. | reverse complement strand
TTTTTTACTTTTATCTATGTATTGACCAAAATCTTTCTTCTGCAACAGCTCAATTTGTTTTGCCGGCAAGTCAAATTCATAATCACCTGCCACGAATTTTTCCAGCAGGCCCTTGCTCGTACACACATAATCGTAAATAACACCATCTTTCGGACGATAGCTTTTTACATTGCCATAAGTTACCCTCATGCTAAAGTTGGCATCAGGATACATTTTTGCTGCAGCCGCAGGATTCATTTCCATAATGCCCTTCATATAACTTTTACCCAACTCCGCATTCTTATCCGTAAATGCCTTGTATAGCGGCGCATACTTGGTATTGTAGTTTTTTAAAAATGCAGACGCAAAAGCAAAGGCAGGATCAGCCTGTAACACTGTTGCATCTGGGTTAGCCATAAACGCATTCCATTTAGCATCATCAAAAATCATGGTCTTGCTCATTAAATCCTTTGCCCATTTTTTATAAGTAGCATCATCTCTTAAATCGCCATAAGTATTTTTAATGCCTTCATAAAAACCAATTGGATGCTGGCTCTTGTCAATATCATTGTAAAACATTTTACAAACCACGGCCAGTATCTGTTCATCACTTGGTTTGTCTTCGCTTTCTAAAAAAGAAGTTCTCCTGGTAGATGCTGCCTCCACGGCTTTTTTAATTTCTGCAGAAGCACCAGATTTTACCAATGCTGTTTCCACTGGTGTTAATGCAGTTCCTGCAAACGCTGCCAATGGCGAACCGAGTATGCCTTCATTTAAATATTGACGGTGCTTGCTGTAAGGTGTCCATGCAGCATAATTTTTTTCATATTCGGTAAACAGGTTTTCATATTCCGGTTTGCCCTTTGCCCATGCAGCAAAATTCTTTTCGTAATCCTGCTTTTGTTCGTAGGTATGAAACTTCTTTAACTGTTTTGTTTCACCATCAAAAAATTTCCAGTAGTTAGCAACACCTGCATAGTAGCTGGCCAGTTTTAATTTCACTGCCGGGTCTTTGATCATTTGCTCATACATCAGTTTCAAACGAATATCTCTCAAAGCCACCAGTGAAGGATTCTCCACTGCTGTTTTCAATTTGATGCCATAGCTGGTTTCATAGCGGTTGGTACTTCCAGGATAACCATAGATCATTGCAAAATCACCATCTTTAAAACCCTTGATGCTAACAGGTAAAAAATATTTTGGCTTCAGCGGAACATTGTCCCGGCTGTAATCTGCCGGCTTTCCGTCTTTTGCCATATATACCCTGAACACAGAAAAATCACCGGTATGTCTTGGCCATTCCCAGTTGTCTGTATCGCCTCCAAACTTTCCTACACTCTCTGGTGGTGCACCCACCAGGCGAATATCACGATACACTTTGTATACATACATCAGATATTGATTGCCTTTAAACACAGCATACACCCTTGCCGTAATCCCGTTGTCTTTGTCTGTTACTTTATCGGTAAGCACTTTTTGCACTTCGGCCATTTTGTTTACCCGGTCTGTCCATGCCAAACCCTTCACTGCTTCTTCCACTTCCTTGGTAACATCTTCAATTCTTTCAAGGAACTGTACCGTCAAACCACTTTGGATTTCCTGGTCTTTGTTGTACGCATAGAAACCATCCTTCAAATAATTGTGTTCTACCGTGCTTGCTTTTGCAATGGCATCGTAACCGCAGTGGTGATTGGTAAAGATCAATCCCTGGCTACTTACAATTTCGCCTGTGCAACCACCACCAAAAATGATGATGGCATCTTTTAATGATGATTTGTTGATGGAATAGAGTTGCTCTTTAGTAAGCTTTAAACCTTTCTTCACCATATCGTTATACACCTGCTGGCCCAGCAGCATAGGCAGCCACATACCTTCATCGGCACTGGCTTTTAATAAACTAATGCTTAAAAAAATGAGTACAAAAAACTTCTTCATAGTAAACAATTTTATAGTGGACAAACCTACAGCAAAAAGCGCTGTTGCCAATCGCTTTAACACATGAAAGAAATCAGTGCCGTTTGGATAATTTATAACGCATCTTGCATTCTGTTGGTTATATTTGTTAGAGCCTGTACAAGCTTAAACCAGGAAACGGTAGAATACGGGCAAAAGCAGTAATTTTGGCCGCTTATTTATCCAATACTTTGCATGTCAATAATTGATTTAAGACTCCCGAAAACGATTGCCGCAGCATTGCGCCTGCCGGTAAGTGATCCGAGGCGACAGCAGTTGAGAGTGTTAAAGAAACTGCTTCGCAAAGCAAGGTTTACAGAATTTGGCCAGGCCTACCGGTTTGATGAAATCCTGCTAAGCCGCCATCCAGGCAAACGCTTTCAGCAATTGGTTCCCACATACGATTACAGTAAGTTATATAAAGACTGGTGGTACAGGGCAAAGGATGGTGTGCCGGATGTTTGCTGGCCGGGTGTGATCAAATATTTTGCACTCAGCAGTGGCACCAGTGATGCCACCAGCAAATACATTCCTATTACCAAAGATTTAATCCGTAGCAATACTATTACCAGCTTTAGGCAATTGCTAAGCCTTGCTAAATATGAGGATGTACCGAAACGTGCAGTGGGCAAAGGCTGGCTGATGCTGGGTGGAAGCACCCAATTGCAAAAAGGACCTACTTACTATGCCGGTGACCTGAGCGGTATCCAGCAAAAAAATATTCCATTTTGGTTCCAGGGCTTGGGTCTGTATAAACCGGGAAAAAAGATTGCAAGGGAAAAGGACTGGGGCAGAAAGCTGGAAGAAATTGTGAGCAATGCACCGAACTGGGATATTGGTTTTATTGTGGGTGTGCCAGCATGGCTGCAGCTCTGCATGGAAAAAATTATTGAGCGCTATAACCTGAAGACCATTCATGATATATGGCCCAATCTTTCTTTTTACGTACATGGCGGTGTGGCGATGGAGCCTTATAAAAAAGGATTTGAAAAATTATTGGGTAAGCCGCTCACGTACATAGAAACTTATTTGGCAAGTGAAGGATTTTTGGCTTACCAAAACAGGCAGTCGGCAAAGGGTATGCACCTGGCGCTGAACAATAATATCTTTTTTGAATTTGTTCCTTTTGATGATAAGAATTTTGATAGCGAAGGCAATATGATGGAGAACCCAGAGACCTTCATGCTGCATGAAATTGAAGAGAATAAAGACTACGCAATTTTGATCAGTACCAATGCCGGTACCTGGCGTTATGCCATCGGCGATACCGTTAGACTGGTAGATAAAGAAAGAAGTGAGATCATCATCACCGGCAGAACAAAACATTTCTTAAGCCTGGTGGGAGAGCACCTGAGTGTTGACAATATGAACAAGGCCATAGAAATGGCCAGCGAGGAACTCAATATTTGTATTCCTGAATTTACCGTAGCCGGTATACCACACGGAAACTTTTTTGCTCATCACTGGTATGTAGCAACGGATGATGCCGTGGATGAAAAACAACTGGCCAAATTGATTGATGAAAAGATCAAGCTATTAAATGACGATTACGAAGTAGAGCGAAAACATGCACTGAAAGAAATTTTTGTAACAGTGTTGTCTGAAAAACTGTTTCTTGATTTTATGGCATCGAAGGGAAAGGTGGGAGGACAGCATAAATTTCCAAGGGTGTTAAAGGGTAAGATGCTGCAGGATTGGAATTTGTTTTTGAAGAAGGAGTTGGTGAGTTAAATTCTTATTGATTACCCTTATCATATCTCAGTTCATGTTTTACCTTCACAGTATACAGTGTAGCCGCTTAATTTACACCTGTCAACTTATCCAATCCATGTCGTGAATAAAACTTAGTGTATCACCTTTTGGTGTCAAAAGGTAAAAGTTTTTTCCCCCGGAAAATCCAGCATTGTAATATTCAATAATAATTGCTTTTGGCCTCTCTCCGGACTTTATGTTGATAATATAAAATTTGCAGTTCAAAAGCAAAGCTGGCAACCAATCATAATTAAATGGGTATTTAACCCTTTGTCCCGATGAATATGATTTAGCGAAAGACTTAAGTTCAACAAAACTTTTCTCGTCATAATCAAAAGACTTTCCTTTCTTGATTTCATTTATTGAATTATCACAAAAACTTATGATCTCGGTCGGCTCGAAAAATACTTTATATTCATCTTCAATAAAGAACAAGTTTGATTTAATTGTTGTGTCATTTTTGATTGTTTTATAAATAGATTTTACATTGTAGCTATCATCAAAGTTGTCACCTTTAGTACTGTCGGGATCTATAAAATATTTATAAACCGTATCACCATGCTTTTCAATTAAAAGATCTAAACTTTCGTCAACCTTGACAGCAGTGTTAGAAGGAGTTTGTGTTTTATCGCATTTCGGCTCATTAGATTGATTACAAGAAGAAAAAAGAATCATG
>CAZDHQ010000163.1:0-8173 GCA_964505135.1 uncultured Ferruginibacter sp. | reverse complement strand
ATTTCAGTGCAGGATGTAAAGAAAGCAATCAATGTATTGCACGAAGAATTTTTTGAAACAGTTTATAAAGAGATTAACCTGTTCATTGCTGGAGTGGGCAATGTGGGCAGTAAACTAATCAAACAACTTTTACAGCAGCAGCAATATTTATTGCAACATCATCGCCTTAAAATAAATGTAGTGGGTTTGGCCAACAGCAGGAAGATGCTGATTAATGAGCAGGGTATTGATTTAACAAGCTGGAAAGCACAATTAGAGAACGGCAGAGAAATGCAGCTCTCCGAATTCATCACCTTGATCCATACAAAAAATCTTCGCAATACAGTATTTGCTGATGTTACTGCCAATGATCAGTTGGCAACAACATATACAAAACTACTTGAGAAAGGCATTTCAGTAGTGGCTTGTAACAAAGTAGCCTGCTCATCTTCTTATGACTATTATAAAAAATTGAAGCAATTGTCAGGAGAGTTCAATGCACAGTTTTTATTTGAAACAAATGTAGGTGCAAGTCTTCCGATTATTTCTACACTCAATGATTTAGTACGAAGCGGAGACACTATTCATAAAATGCAGGCTGTACTAAGCGGTACGCTTAATTTTGTTTTTAATAATTATGATGGGACCCGTTCATTTGCACAGGTAGTAAAACAGGCGCAGGATGAAGGTTATACAGAGCCTGACCCACGCCTTGATTTAAGCGGTAAAGACGTAATGCGTAAGATTATGATTCTTGCACGTGAAGCTGGTGAGACTTTTGAGATGGAGAACATTGCCAATAATTCATTCATGCCTGAAGAATGCATGAATGGCTCAGTCGCAGATTTTTACCAGTCAATGGAAAAACATGAAGCTCATTTTAAAAAGCTATATGATGATGCAGTAAAAGGAGGATGTAAATTAAAATTTGTAGCATCATACGAAAATGGTAAAGCATCGGTAGGTTTACAGCATATTAATCCACAGCATGATTTTTACCACCTGTATGGAAAAGATAACATTGTATTGTTTTATACAGACCGGTATGTAGATCAACCCATGGTGATTAAAGGTGCCGGAGCCGGCGCAGATGTTACCGCTTCTGGCGTATTTGCAGACATCATAAGAGCTGCAAGAGTTTAAATGGTAGTGCCCAGCATAATAAGATTTATATGACAGTAGTTTTAAGAAGACCGGATTTTTCAAAAAGAATAACTAACGTGAAGGTACATGCGCCGGGTACGGTTGCTAACCTGGTTTGTGGCTTTGATATTTTAGGTCTTTGCCTGAATGAGCCGAATGATTTAATGGAATTGAAATTGCTGAATGAAAAGAAGATCAAGATAGAAAGCGCAGATGGATACCCGTTGCCGCTGGATCCTGCTCAAAACACAGCTGGTGCGCCACTGGTAGAAATGATCAATGAACTGGAAGGCGAGATTGGTTTTGAAATGGTGATCCATAAAAAAATTAAGCCAGGCAGTGGTATCGGATCCAGTGCTGCAAGTGCGGCAGGTGCAGTGGTAGCAGCCAATCATCTTTTGGGAAATATCTTTAGCAATGAAGACCTCGTAAGATTTGCGATGTTTGGTGAAAAGGTAGCGACCGGAGTAAAGCATGCTGATAATATTGCTCCGTGTATCTATGGCGGTATTACATTGATAAGAAGTATTTTTCCTCTAGATATTGTTTCCATTCCAGCTCCGAATTTGTATGTAACAGTAGTGCACCCGCAGATTGAAGTAAAAACAAAAGATGCAAGGCAAATACTTCGCAAAGAAGTATTATTAAAGGATGCCATCAAACAATGGGGAAATATTGCTGGCCTGGTGGCGGGGTTTATGAAGAATGATTTAGACTTAATTGGCAGATCGCTTGAAGATGTGATTATCGAACCTGTAAGAAGCATTTTGATTCCAGGCTTTGATGAAGTGAAAAAAAGATGTAAGGATGCAGGTGCATTGGGAGGCGGTATTTCAGGCTCGGGTCCTTCTTTGTTTATGCTTAGTAAAGATCATGTAACGGCGCTACAGGTAGAAGCCGAAATGAAATCAGTTTACAATGCTATCGGCCTCGATTATCATACGCATGTAACCACCATTAACAAGCAGGGAGTGAAAGTAATTGAATAAGTGAAGTAAAACGTAACATTATTAATGAGATATTTTAGTACCAATCATAAAAGTGAAAAGGCTTCTTTTAAAGAAGCAACCATTAAAGGTCAAGCGCCAGATAAAGGGCTGTATTTTCCCGAGCATGTGCCTTTAATTCCCGCTCATTTAATAGGCCACATAGAGGGCTATTCAAATGAGGCAATCGCTTATGAGGTAATAGCGCCTTATGTAGGTGGTGAGATTCCCAAAGTAGAGTTGCAACGTATCGTTTCCGAGACAGTAAATTTTGAAATTCCCCTGGTACCGATTAATGAGAATATATTTTCACTTGAATTGTTTCATGGGCCTACATTGGCTTTTAAAGATGTGGGTGCAAGATTTATGAGCAGGTGTCTTGGTTATTTTGTAAAAGATAATGATAAAAAAGTAACTGTACTTGTTGCAACTTCAGGTGACACCGGCGGAGCTGTTGCCAATGGTTTTTATGATGTAGAAGGGGTGGACGTTGTAATATTATATCCATCAGGTAAGGTAAGTTCTGTGCAGGAGAAACAACTAACTACCCTTGGTAAAAATATTCATGCGCTGGAAGTAAAAGGAACTTTTGATGATTGCCAGCAGATGGTAAAAAAAGCTTTTGCAGATGAAGATCTTAACCAGCAACTGTTTCTTACTTCTGCCAATTCTATTAATGTTGCAAGATGGCTCCCACAACAATTTTATTATTTGTTTGCTTATAAGCAATGGGCTGATAAAGACAATCCACCTGTTATATCAGTTCCTAGTGGAAATTTTGGAAATATCTGCGCCGGTATACTGGCACACATTTCTGGTATGCCTGTAAAGCATTTTATTGCAGCTTGCAATGCCAATGATATTGTGCCTGTTTATATGGAAACAGCGCAGTATAGCCCCAAAAAAGCAGTAGCAACATTATCTAATGCGATGGACGTGGGCGATCCAAGTAATTTTATTAGAATACTGCAATTATTCAATCATGAATTTTTAAATCTTAAAAAAGTGTTGAGCAGCGTAAGTATTACAGATGCTGAAACTAAAACAACCATACAATCTGTGTATAACGGTTATGGTTACCTGCTTGATCCCCATGGGGCGGTTGGGTATCTTGCATTAGAACAATACCTGCTTAGCCATCCGCAAGACAAGGGAATTATTTTGGAAACAGCACACCCAGTGAAGTTTTATGATGTGGTAGAGCCTGTGATTGGCAAACAGGTAGCTATTCCGGCAGCTATTCAACAGCAACTAAAAAAAAAAAAAAAATCCGTAATAATTGATCCGGATGCACAACTATTAAAAGATTTCTTACTCTCAAAAGCCTGATATTACAGGCTTTTTTACTTTCTCGAATTTTTACGATATTAAGGCTCGCTGATTTTACGGTTGGGGATAGAATAACTACTGTCTTTTAGAAAAACGGAGAAAAGTTACAATAATCAAATCATTTGACAGTTTAAGAAATGGTTCTTTGTTTTTATTGCAACACATCATTGCAAGCAAAATTTTTCAAAGCTGTTACCTTAATTCTTGTACGTAAATTTTGAAATTTTAATCATTCAAGAGTTTTTGTCTAAAGAATTGAATTACAGTTTTAGTAACGATGACGATGAAAGTAACATGTTTATAGCTTGGAGTTATATATTAATCATTAATAACACTTGGCATAATTTTAGCTCTTTATATTTTATGGAATTTTTAAGACTGCTGTTCTAATGTTCCATCGAAAAAATCCGTAAGCCTTATCCTGTGAAACACTAATTCTACGCTTAGTATTTTCCCAAGATTTAAGGTGAAACAACGAAGACAATATCCGTATCAATACCTATGTTTGATTAACTATGAAAACTATGAAAACCTCTTACCAATTGAAAACTCCTAAGGTTGCTGTGTCTGCAAAAGTTTCAGAGTTCGATTTAGGCAATCATCATTTGACGATTACAGGATATTGAATTCATAATTCAATAGTCAGATAAAAAATTGTATTCAGCAGCCTGACGGCTGACGATAAAATAAATCCGTAACCTAAATCCGAGAAACTATGAGACACCTGTTATTTATGATCTTGCTGTTGTGTGCAAGTGTGGCAAATGCCAAAGTGTATTACGTATCTACTTCTGGCAATGATGCTAATGCAGGAACTTCTGCAACTGCCCCTTGGAAAACATTATCAAAAGTTAACTCTTTCACCTTTGCAGCCAACGACAGCATTCTTTTTAAAAGAGGCGATGTGTTTTTTGGCTCCATCATTGTTAAAAGTAATAACCTTACTTATTCCGCTTATGGAACGGGTGCAAAACCGGTTATTTCTGGTTTAATTACTGCTACAGGCTGGACATCATTGGGTAATGGTGTTTTTGAATGTACGGTAAATGCAAAAAAGCGACTTAATGTAGTTTTATTAAATGGAAAGATACAGCAGATAGGCCGCTATCCAAATGCAACCGATGCAAATGGTGGTTATTTAACCTATGAAGGTGCAACCTCATCATCTATTACTGATAATCAATTATCAACTACCGTTAACTGGACTGGAGCAGAAGTTGCAATAAGAAAAAATCGTTATACCATAGATAGGTGTATCATAACCAGTCAATCCGGCGGTACTATTAATTATAAAATGGGAAGAAATATCACTTCAAGTGTTAGTGGCATCATGAATGATGCTATGCTAAACTTTGGATATTTTTTTATGAATGATCCCAGAACACTGGATCAATTAGGCGAATGGTATTTTGATAGTACCAAAAGTAAACTGCAAGTTTATTTTGGTTCAGCTAATCCAGCCAATTACAATGTACAGGTTAGTGCTGTAGATACTCTTTTTGATGTCGCTGGAAAAAGTTATATCAGGATCAATAACCTGAGTTTTGAGGGAGGAAATTCAAGGGCTATTTACGCATTAAACACATCTAACATTACCGTTGATTACTGTGATATTAATAACATGGGTGGAAGAGGTGTTCAGTTTTCTAATATCGCCAATGTATTAATTGACAATGTATCGGTAAACAATTCATTGTCTAATTCAATTCAGGTATTTAGTAGAAATCAACCAGGTGTTACAGTGAGAAACTGTAAAATAAAGAATTCTGGTTTGTTTGCAGGAATGGGATCTTATTATGAGTCGTTTGACTATAAAGGTATCCATGCAGAAGCTAGCAGTAACCTGACTATTGAATATAATGAAGTGGATTCTACAGGGTTGTCGGGTATTTGTTTTCAGGGAAGCAATGCAATTGTGAGATATAATAAAGTAAGCAATTTTTGCCATACAGTAGACGATAATGGAGGAATCTACACCTATGTTGGCGGCACAGATGCCAATCCCGGAGCCTATTATACCAACAGGCAGATTTATGGTAATATTGTGTTTAAGGCACTGGGTGCACCACAGGGTACTATTTCAACTAAACCCGATGTGGCTGGAATTTATGTGGATGGCAGGTCAATGGAAATTGCCATTACTGGCAATACGGTATTCGAAATCCCGGGCAATGCATTTCAGTCTAATAATCCAAAGAACATAAGTGTTGTAAATAATCTTTTTTATAACAATGACCGTAATATATATTTTGCACGCTGGTCATGGGGGTCTATTACTAATCTAAATATTAAGAAGAATACATGTTTTTCATTAAACCCCTCTCAGAGTAATTTTTATTATTTGAACACAGGATTAAATACTCCTGTGACTACTACCATTGATGCTGATTTACAAAAACTTGGAACCATTGATAGTAACTACTATCATTCTATAAACGATGTGGGTGTTAGCCTGGAAGTTTATGATAATCCCGGAGGAGCACAATTATCTATTCCTTCAATGTCGCTGGATGGATGGCAGGCCTTTTCTGTTCATGATCACGCTACTAAAAGGCCAGCACAAAAAATACAGACGTATTTAATAAACAGCCTCATAGGAAGCAATCTTTTTTCCAACTCTCAATTCACCAGTAATATTAATGGAACTACGGTAACAGGCAGCGGTGTTACTGCGGCATGGGATAATACAAGCAAAGTAAATGGTGTGGGTTCGCTAAAAATGATGTTTGCTACCCCTACAATAAACAGATATGGACAATTGTTTTCTACAGTGGGAGCAGTAAGCAGCACTAAGAAGTATGTTTTAAGATACACCACTGTTGGAACCAGCGCTACCGGTGTTACCAGAGCTTATATTAGTAAAGTTGCATCTCCATATACCCAGTTGATAGCTGCGCAGTCATCATCTTTCGGGCTTGCAAAAAAAAGACATGAGTTTGTATTTGAAGGGGTGGCAAACGAAACCAATGCGAAGTTCATGATAGAAATAAGCCAAACTTCAGGTACTACTTATATTGACGACATCGAGTTTTATGAAGCCGATGCTACTATAAATACAGTAGAAAGCCAGGTAAAATTTGTTTACAATGATACTAAATCAGCTAAGACTTTTTCTCTTGATGCGAAATATATTGGAGTAGACAGCACAGTATATAACGGTACAATTACATTGCAACCATTTACAGCTAAAGTGATGGTTAAATCCGGTCCTGTTGATTCCATTCCGCTGGCATTTGCTGGAGCAGATGTAGTGGTTAAGCTTCCTGTTGATTCAGTAGTTTTAGCTGGTACCGCAACTGGTACTGTTACAGCCTATTCGTGGACCAAAATTGCAGGTCCATCTCAGTACACGCTTACAAATGCCAATACAGCGAAGGCCAAACTTACCAACTTGACCCCTGGTACCTATACATTTCAGTTTAGGATAACAACTAAATCTGGGTACACAGCTGCCGATACGGTAAATGTCATTGCTTCAAGTGTACTACCTGTAACGCTGGTAGAGTTTAGTGCTAAACCCTCAAAAGGAAAAACGCAAATGAAGTGGGTTACGACTAATGAGGTTAACAGCAGTCACTACGATGTGCAAAGAAGCAATAATGGTAAGGATTTTGAAACTGTGGGCACCGTAGCTTCAAATAATAGTGTGGAACAGAATATTTACAACTTTACAGATATTGTATCCACAAGTAGTGTATTGTACTACAGGCTGGCAATGGTAGATAAAGATGGAAGTTTAGCATACAGTAAAATAATTTCTGTGTCAATCAATGCCGGTAGATCATTTGACGTTCAAAATATTTCAATCAGAACCCAGGACATGAATATTAATTTATCCAGTACGGAACAGCAGCCATTCAGCTTTGTGGTAACGGATGTTAACGGAAGAGTACTCTTAAATAAATATGTTGAACTGCAGGCAGGTTATAATACCCTTTCAGCAACCTTGCCAGTTTCTGCTAACGGCATCTATTATGTAAAAATGATTAGTTCAAACAGTACTTTTAGTAAAGCTGTAATTAGGCAATAGAATATACTCACTAATAATATTAAATAGGCCTGGTTTTTTCCAGGCCTATTTTTTTAAGTAATAAAAACTATTTGTTGGCTATCCTTTTGTTTAATTCGCTAGCTACCATAGCGGAAAATATTTTAGCTCCTTCATAATTCAGATGTACCGTATCATCAAAAAGCTGCGGATTGGATTGAAAAGACTCAAGATTAGAATAATCTATAAAATCCACTTTATTTTTATCAGCAATTTCTTTTGCCACAGTTTGAGAATAGTCGTTGCCAATTGTTTTCATATAATAAGGTCCACAAAAGAAATAAAGTTGAATGTTCCTTTGTTTACAGTCATTAATAAAACTTTTTAACATGCTGATCTTGATTGAATCTAGCGGGTATTCATTGGTTAGATCGTAGGTTTTAATAGGGTGATTAAGCGAATGATCCAACCTTAGGTAACCTTTTATGTCATCGGGTTTATCATCGGGCATATTGCCGGAAATAATTTTAAATATTGATGAATTGAAAGGATAAACAGAAGATAGTAATTTGAATTTTTCATAGGGGCTTCTTAACTCAACGATATTCCTTATTTCGGGATGATCTGAATACAGAGGTAGCAGGCATGATAACCTTTCATAAGAGGACGCTGCATCTTTAAGCATACCATATTCACAATCAAGTATAATTGCTTTTGGACTGTATCTTTTTAATACAGATTGCAGTAT
>CAZDHQ010000162.1:2839-8194 GCA_964505135.1 uncultured Ferruginibacter sp. | reverse complement strand
AAAACAGCATCAACCGAAAAATATTTGCCGGCCCTGTGTGGGATTACGACCTGGCTTTTAAAAATGCTGATTATTGCAAGGGAAGTGATATCACAGGCTGGGCCTGGCAGTTTAATAATGTGTGTGCCACAGATTATTGGCAGGTGCCATTTTGGTGGGACAAATTTGCATCCGATACTTTGTTCCAGGCTAAGCTGCTGTGCCGGTGGAAAGCAATGCGGCAATCAGTCTTATCGGAGCAAGGGCTTTACCGGTTAATTGATTCAGTTGCCAACTTAACTTTAGAAGCAAGGCAAAGGCATTTTGAAAAATGGCCGGTGTTGGGCGTATATGTTTGGCCCAATCCGCAACCAATTGCAGCAACCTATGAAGAAGAAATTGCCCAGCTAAAAAACTGGTTAAGCAGCAGGCTAAGTTGGATTGATGCTCATCTTACCAATGTAGGTAAATGCAAAGCATTGCCACCTGGAAAAAATGAGATCAATATAGGGCCAAATCCTGTTGAAAAAACAGTTAATATCCGTTTTGCATCTGTTAAGGATCGGGTACTTAACATTACAGTATATGATATGAATGGAAGAATTGTATTGCTTGAAAAGTACAATGTAAGGCAGGGAAACAATACAATTACACTCAATACTGCTGAGTGGATGCATGGAGTGTATGCGATTCAATTTATGGCGGAAGATGGGTATAAGGTGGTTAAAAAAGTAATTAAGTAATTAAGAAGCGTACAAAAATAACCTGGTGCTTAGGCTAAGTAAAGTAATGAGGTAAGATACAAACGCAATTAATGTAGCCTTGTAGAAATAATCATATCCTTTATTGAATGCTTCAGGGTTCGTATCTTCTATGGACGTTAAAATTAATGAGCTAAACTTTATAACCATAAAGTAGCCGACAATATCTAATGATAAAACTATAACACTTATTACGGGCCATAGCCTAAAATTAAAAAAGAAACTGGTTGCTTTATTTTGAATCAAATTGCTTTTGGATACTAACCAATAAATATCAATGGCACTTAATAACGAAAAAATACTGATGATAAGTAAGTTTGCCTTGAGGATAAACAGGACTTTTTTGATCTTCCGGGTATTGATACTTACAGTGAAAAAATCATGTATCATATTCTAGTTTGAGTTTTAATAACCCACCGCCGTATCATCTCCTCTCTTATCACCCACTGCAGTAATAGTTTTACCATTAAGCATAATCAATTCTGTTCTTCCAATCTTTCCTCTTTTCTTCACTGTGTATCCCATCGCTTCTAATTTTTTCACTGTGTCATCATTAAAATCATCTTCTGCAAAAATCATATCCGGCAGCCACTGGTGATGAAACTTGGGTTTGTTCACCGCATCCTCCGCATTCATTTTAAAATCAATCACATTTACAATAGTTTGAAAAACACTGGTAGGAATAGTCGTGCCACCAGGTGTTCCCGTTACCATAAATGTTTTTTTATTTTTCAAAACAATGGTTGGCGTCATACTGCTGAGCATGCGCTTGCCGGGAGCGATCGCATTTTTTTCATTACCCACAGCACCGTACATATTGGGCACACCGGGCTTTACGCTAAAGTCATCCATTTCATCATTTAAAATAAATCCTGCACCGCTTACCAATGTCTTGCTTCCAAAATGATCATTTAGCGTAGTAGTTACACTTACTGCATTGCCTTCTGCATCTATCACACTGAGGTGGGTTGTTTCTTCACTTTCTGCAATTACACCTGCTACCGTTGCTTTGCTGCTGCCTGCCTTATTGGGATCATAATCTTTCATCCGCTCCTGTATATATTCTTTACTCACCAATTTTTTTACCGGCACTTTTACAAAGTCAACATCACCCATATATTCTGCTCGGTCTGCATAAGCCCTGCGTTCTGCTTCTGTCATCAATTGCACACTGGCTGCAGTTTGAAAACCCATTGCTGCCACATTTTTATCTTCAATCATTCCCAACGCCTGCTGAATAATAATGCCACCACTGCTGGGTAATGGCATGGAAACAATATCATAGCCACGGTATTTAAATGTAACCGGCGTTCTTTCTTTTGCTTTGTAATTTTTTAAATCTTCTAATGTAATGATGCCATGGCCGCTCTTCATTTCTTCTACAATTAGCCTGGCTGTTTCGCCTTCATAAAAACCTTTTTCACCGTAATCCCTGATGCGTTTCAAGGTATTGGCCAATTCAGTTTGTATCAATGTATCGCCTTCCTTCCACAATCCATTTTTTACAAAGGCAACCGGATTTTTGTTGAGTTTAAGAAAAATTGCTTTTGCTTCATTAAAATCTGCAGCCTGTGATGCAGTTAATGCAAAACCTTTTTCAGCTAATTGAATCGCCGGGGCAATTAATTTTTTAAAAGGCAGTTTGGCATATTTTAGACTGGCAAATAAACCCGCCACTGTTCCCGGCACGCCGGATGATAAATGTCCGTCCTGAGACAATTCCATCTGTGCATTGCCTGCGCTGTCTAAATACATATCACGGCTTGCATGTAATGGTGCCATCTCCCTGTAATCAATCGCAATATTTTTTCCATTGGTAAAATGACCTACTAAAAACCCGCCACCACCAATATTGCCAGCACCTGGATAAACCACAGCCAGCGCCAGTTGTGTGGCAATGGCTGCATCTACTGCATTGCCTCCTTGTTTAAGCATTAACACACCTGCCTGGCTTGCCAATGGATGTGCACTTACCACAGCGCCTTTTGTAGCGGTCACTTTTTTTTGCAGGCGGTAATTAAAAGGAGTGATTTGTGCCTTACTTTGCGCTACCGTTAAAAAAAGAAAGGAGCTGTACAGAATCCATTTAGCATTCATAAAAATATTTTTTGAAATAAACTAACTGCGAGGTAAGCCATTACAAAATCAAAGCAGGAGTTGTAATGGTTTTTACTATAGCAAAAAAAGCAATAAAAATTTACTCATGAAAAAATTTGTTTTACTCTCTGTTATCCTCTTATGTGGTTATATGCTGTTAACTGCACAATCGCTAAAAAGTCCTGATGAATTTTTAGGTTATGCTTTGGGCAGTAAGTACACGCCTCATTATAAAATAGTCAACTATTTTAATTACGTGGCTGCTACCATGAGCCAGCAAATGAAGATAGAGCAATATGGTGAAACCAATGAAGGAAGACCTTTGCTGGTGGCCTATGTTGCTTCTGCTGATAATTTTTCAAAGCTGGAAGAGATCAGGAAAAACAATTTGCGCCTTGCTGGAATACTCACCGATAAAGCAGGAGATGTAAATACGCCCGCCATTGTTTGGTTGAGTTATAATGTGCATGGTAATGAAACCAGTAGCAGTGAGGTAAGCATGAAAGTGTTGTATGAATTATTAAATCCTGCCAATGCGCAAACGAAAGAATATTTAAAGAGCGTGGTAGTGATCATTGATCCCTGCATCAATCCTGATGGCCGTGACCGATATGTACACTGGCAGGCACAGGTAAGTGGTAAGAATGTAAATCCTGATCCCATTGCAAGAGAACACAACGAACCATGGCCGGGTGGCAGATCCAATCATTACAACTTTGATCTAAACCGTGACTGGGCATGGCAAACACAAATTGAAACTCAGCAGCGGTTAAAAAAATACAACCAATGGATGCCGCAGGTACACAGCGATTATCATGAGCAGGGTTATAACAATCCTTATTATTTTGCTCCCGCTGCAGAACCTTACCATGAAGTGATCACACCATTTCAGCGCAAGTTCCAGGTGGAGATTGGAAGAAACAATGCCAAATATTTTGATGCCAATGGCTGGCTCTACTTTACCAAAGAAAGATTTGATTTGTTTTATCCCTCTTACGGTGACACGTACCCGATTTACAATGGTGCTATTGGGATGACCTTTGAACAGGGCGGCCTTAGCCGGGCAAGCACCGCTGTTGTTATTAACAATGGAGATACGCTTACATTGAAAGACCGCATTGCACATCACTTTACCACCAGTATGAGCACACTGGAAGTAGTTTCCAAAAACAGCGACCGGGTGATGAAGGAATACAAAAAGTTTTTTGATGATACCAAAGCAAATGGTGTGGGTGAATATAAATCATTTGTTGTGACAGATGTAACTACCAACAAAATTGATGCGTTGAAAAACCTGCTGGATAAAAATGGCATCCAGTATACACTCAGCACTGGTGCTGCATTAAAAGGGTTTAATTATTTTACGCAGAAAGAAGAAAGTTTTACTACCAGTAATAGTTTGGTGATAAGCACTTACCAGCCCAAAGGCGTGTTGGCTAAGGTTTTATTTGAACCGAAGTCAAAATTATCTGATTCCGCTACTTACGATATCACTGCATGGGCATTGCCTTATGTTTTCAACCTGCAGACTTATGCAGTTAAAGAAAAAGTTGCAGCAGGTAACGCAACAGTAACTGGTAAACAGCCAGCCGTTATTCCTACTAACGCTTACGGGTATGCTATTAAATACGGTTCGTTTGAAGATGCCAAACTGCTGGCGGCCATTTTAAAAGCAGGAATGAAAGTTCGTTTTGCTGAAACTGAATTTACTATTGGAACAAATAAATTTTCACGAGGTACTTTGATTGTGTTGAAGAAAGGAAATGAAGATAAAATAGAAGTTTTGCAAAAAGCAGCGCTGCAGTTTAATGCCGTTGTAACACCTATCGAGACCGGCTTTTCTGATGCTGGATTTGATTTTGGCAGTGATAAATTACATTTCATCAAAACGCCAAGGCTTGCAATGATTACAGGCCGTGGTACCTATTCCACCAACTCCGGTGAGCTCTGGCATTATTTTGATCAGTTGCTGGATTATCCTGTTACATTGATCAATGCAGAAGACCTGCCCAATGTGAGTTTAAAAAATATAGATGTGCTGGTGATTCCCGGCGGCAGTTATAAATTCTTATCCGATAAAGATGCAAGTGCCGGTTTAAAGGAGTGGGTAAAACAAGGCGGCAAGATTGTGGCAACAGATAATGCAGTGGCACAGATGAGCGGCAATGACTGGGGCATTAAAATGAAAAAATCAGAAGATGATAAAAAGGATGATAAGAAAAATACCTATGAAGATTTGCGCAAGTTTGGTGAGAGTGAACATGATGGTATCAGGAGTTTTATTGCTGGTGCTATTTATCGTGTGGATTTAGATGTAACACATCCACTGGCTTTTGGCCTGGGCGATGCTTATTATACACTAAAGCAGGATGATAATGTATATGAGTTTTTTAAAGAAGGATGGAATGTAGGTGTGATAAAGAAAGATAATTATATAGCAGGTTTCGTAGGCAGCAGGATCAAGGATAAAATAAAAGATGCCGTGCTGATAGCCGAGCAGGATTTTGGGAGAGGCACA
>CAZDHQ010000162.1:0-2829 GCA_964505135.1 uncultured Ferruginibacter sp. | reverse complement strand
ATGATCCGATCTTCCGCAATTTTTGGGAGAGCGGCAAGCTGTTGTTGAGCAACGCTATTTTCTTTTGTGGACAATAAGGCCTTTAAAATATTTGTTAATACTCGTCTCCGCTTATAGCGGAGACAGTTGTTTATACGAATGGAGTGAGATTATATATTTGTAAGCCTTACATTCGTAGTCATTTTTTATTATGCGTCAATTATACAACTCTATTTTACTGCTTTGCTTTCCATTCGTAGTTTTTAGTCAAACGCCAAAAACATACACGTCTTCGGAAATACTACAACAGCTTAAGAAGCTCAATGTGCTTGGTTCTGTATTGTACATTGCCGCACATCCTGATGATGAGAATACAAGATTGCTGGCTTACCTGGCCAATGAAAAATTATACCGTACCGGTTACCTCAGTTTAACAAGAGGTGATGGCGGACAAAATTTAATAGGTGATGAACAGGGAATTGATCTTGGCTTGATACGTACACAGGAACTATTAGCCGCAAGAAGACTAGACGGAGCAGAGCAATTCTTTTCAAGGGCTTATGATTTTGGTTTTTGCAAAAGCCCTGAAGAAGCATTGAGTACCTGGGGGCATGATAAGATATTGAGCGATGTAGTGTGGGTAATCAGGAAATTTAAACCAGATGTAATCATTGCCCGTTTTCCTGAAGATAGCAGGGCGGGGCATGGGCATCATGCAGCTTCGGGTATACTTGCCCGTGAGGCTTTTGATGCAGCAGCAGATTCTACTAAATTTCCGGAACAATTAAAACAAGGTGTTAGTGTATGGCAGGCAAAGCGCATGCTGTGGAATACATTCAATTTTGGTAGCACCAATACACAGAACGAAAACCAGTTTAAAATAGATGTTGGTGCATATAACCCGTTGCTGGGAAAAAGTTATGGAGAGATTGCAGCGCTCAGCCGCAGCCAGCACAAGAGCCAGGGTTTTGGTGTTCCTGCACAGCGGGGCACAGCGATAGAATATTTTGAAACCATTAGGGGAGACAAGCCCGTAAATGATTTGATGGATGGAGTGGATGTGAGCTGGAAGAGGGCATTTGAAAAAACTGCTTTGGGTGCTAATCTTGGTGCTCAGTTTACAGACTATTTAAATGAATTTGTTTGGGATAACACTGGACTTTTCTCACCAAATGAAAAGTTCCTTTCTGAATTGGTGAAGCTATATGACCAGGTTCAAACGGTAAATGATGAATACTGGAAAAAACAAAAATCCGAAGAGATTAAAAAAATCATAGAAAATTATTCAGCGATTTTCCTGGAGGCAACAGCAACTAGTCAATATGCAGTGCAGGGTGATAGTATAAAGGTGACTGTTACTGCAAACAATCGGTTAGGGTTTGATATCAAAAATGTATCCGTACAGGTATTTAATGAAGTAGTTAAACTGGATACACTAAAGCAAAATATCACTGTTTCTAAGACTGTTCCTGTTTTTATAAAAGCTGATGAAAAATTATCACAACCCTATTGGTTAGTCAATCCAATGGATAAAGGAAGTTTCTCTATTACAGATCAGCAGTTGATAGGTAAAGCTGAAAACGATCCATTGAGTGTAAACTTTAATTTAACGATTAACAACAAACCATTCACCATAACCAAACCTATCCGTTATAAGTTTACAGATCCTGTAAAGGGAGAAATATATCAGCCAGTGAATGTTATCCCGGCATTCTCTGTTAAGCCACTTCATGCTTTAAAGTATAATGATTGCAGTTATGAGTTGGAAATAAAATCATTCAAGGATAACAATACTTTCCATGCAGCAGATGCAAAAGATATTTTATTTACAAAAGGAGAATCAAGGAAAATAAATATTGAATCTATTTGTGATCCTGTTTCAATAAATGGAGGAAATGTTACTTCAAGAGTTGTAAATAAAACTTACACTTCGGGTGGAGTAAATTATTTAGAGCTGCATCAAATTAACTACGACCACATTCCTTCTATAGCATACACAAGACCAACAAGCTTTACATCTATTTTCTTTGATTTAAAAACTGCAGGAAAGTCTGTAGGCTATATCCCCGGTGCCGGCGATAAAGTACCTCAAGCCCTTGAACAAATGGGATACAAAGTAACCATGCTGAAAGAAGCAGATGTTTATCCTGCCAACCTAAAACAGTTTGATGCAATTGTAACGGGTGTAAGGGCTTACAATACCAACGACTGGATGAGCAATGTGTATGAAACATTAATGCAGTATGTAAATGATGGTGGTGTATTGGTGACCCAATACAATACCAATAACTTTATCAGCAATGTAAAAAGTAAAATGGGGCCTTATCCATTTAACATCAGCCGTAATCGTATTACCGATGAAACAGCCAAAGTAAACTTTTTAATTCCGGATCATCCGGTATTAAACTATCCTAATAAAATCACCGACAAGGATTTTGATGGATGGATACAGGAAAGAAGTATTTACAATGCAGAAAAAATTGACAGTAATTATCAACGAATACTGAGTATGAAGGATCCTGGTGAAAATGAGCAGGATGGAAGCCTGGTAGTGGGCAACTATGGTAAAGGAAAATTTGTTTATACAGGTTTAGTATTCTTTAGAGAATTGCCTGCGGGTGTGCCCGGCGCATATAGATTGTTTGCCAATTTAATTGCCCCCGCAGCCTCGCCAAAAGCTGATAAAAAAGAGCCTGCTATGAAGAAGATCAATATGTATAGCAATAAGAAATCAAAAAAAGAAAGCCAATAATGACTGAATTAAAAAAGAAATCGGCTTCAGATGAAAAAAGATATTGGCGCAAATGGTACGTTGCAGTGCTGTTATTTTTGCTTGCACAGATTGCTTTT
>CAZDHQ010000161.1:0-8211 GCA_964505135.1 uncultured Ferruginibacter sp. | reverse complement strand
TCAAGGGGATTGAAAAATTTGTTTGACGAAGAACCGGGCGATAAAAGGTTGAATGCGGCCCTGTACTATAAGGAAGGTGAAGACTATACAGCTTATGACGGAAGCTCTGTTACACCAGGTACTTTCACTACGGCACTTCCACCTGATCCTACCTCACAATCGTCAACAGGTCTTGCGATAAAGAAATACATGGGGCTCAAGAATATTGACCCAGCCTATTACAGAAACGGTGTTACTTTTAACAATGAACGCTTCTTAAGGTATTCTGAAGTATTGTTATTGCATGCTGAAGCTCTATTAATGGGTGGAACACCGAAAGGAGTGAGCATCTATCAAACTGCAGATGCCTGTATTAACGCAACCAGAAAGAGAGCTGGATTAGGTAATATATCTGGTGCTACCATGCTGCAACTACAGAAAGAAAAACAAAAAGAACTTTGTTTTGAGCCAGCAAGGTATTTCGACATGATCCGCTGGAATATTGGTGGTGCAAAAATCTTCCCTTTCCCTCAGGATGAAATTGACAGGAACAGGGGCTCACTAAAACAAAATTAACTTTGGTTGCTCTGATCGCTTGATCAAATTAAATTAGTACATAGCAGCGTTAATAAACACTAAGGCAGATTAATCTGCCTTAGTTGTTTAATAGATGTAAACAATACAGGATTTCAAATTATGTTTGTTCAATGATTGCAAAAATTCCATTGTTGAAAAGGATTGGCACGCTATTGCTGTTACTTGCGATATTGTCCTGCAACAAATCCAAAAAACTATTTCGGGAGTTACCTGCTTCAAAAACTGGAGTAGACTTTATTAATCAGCTAAGGTATTCAGATAGCCTTACCGTCCTGGATTTTGAATACATGTTCAATGGTGCTGGTGTGGCTACTGTAGATATCAACAATGATGGTTTGATGGATCTATTTTTTACCGGCAACATGGTGTCTTCCAGGCTTTACCTGAACAAGGGCAATATGCAATTTGAAGACATCACGGATAAGGCAGGCATTGCAACTGAAGGCTGGTGTTATGGCGCAGCGGTAGTGGATATTAACCAGGATGGATACCAGGATATCTATGTCTGCAAATCGGGCAATAAATTCACGCCGCCCAATGAGCGAAAGAATTTATTTTTTATCAACAAGGGCAACAACACGTTCATTGAATCTGCAGAAAAAATGGGATTGGCTGACGACGGCTATGATGTGCAGTCAGTATTTTTTGATTATGATAAAGATGGTGATTTAGACATGTATATGATGCGGAACTCTTTTGTGAATTATAACCGTAACAATGCACGAGAAATAAAAACAGATTCACTGGAAACATCTTCCACTACTGGAAAGCTTTTCAGGAATAATGGTAACCTCACATTTACGGATGTTTCAAAAGAAGCGAAGATTTCTGTAGAAGGTTTTGGGCTGGGCGTTTCTATCTGCGATATCAACAATGATAACTGGCCTGATATCTATGTGTCCAATGACTTTATTACAAACGATTTGATTTGGATTAACAATCATGATGGAACATTTTCTAATAAGGCCAAACATTACATGCGCCATCAAACCTACAATGCCATGGGCAATGATGTGGCAGATTTTAACAATGATGGTTTTGAAGATATGGTTTCGGTAGATATGCTTCCGCCAGATAACAAACGGTGGAAACTAACTATTGCCGGAAACAGGTACGATGAATTTGAAAACAGCCTTCACTTAAATTATGCACCGCAATATGTTAGAAACACGCTGCAGTTAAATAATGGTGATGGCAGCTTTAGTGAAATAGCGCAGGTGTCTGGTATTAACGCTACGGAATGGAGTTGGGCGCCGCTGTTTGCAGATTTTGATAATGATGGCTGGAAAGATTTATTTATAGCCAATGGTTATAAAACGGATATTACCAATATGGATTTTATCATCTATGGTAAACGGGCCATTTTTATGGGAACGCCTGAAGCCAATAGAAGGGAGCGGCTTAAAATATTGGAAAATTATCCAGGTGTTCATGTAGGTAACTACATGTATAAAAATAATCGTGATCTCACGTTTACGGATGTATCGGAAAGTTGGGGACTGAACAAACCTTCTTATTCTAACGGTGTAGCCTATGCGGATTTAGATAATGATGGTGATCTTGATTTGGTCATTAATAATATTGATGAGAAGGCATCTGTTTACGAAAACCAAACCAATGCTCTCAATCCATCTGCTAACTGGCTTGCTATAAAATTTAAAGGGCCCGACGGAAATAAGGATGGGCTGGAAACAAAAGTATGGTTATGGCAGAAGGGAACTGTTCAATATGGATTTTGTGCACCTGTTAGGGGTTACTTATCCAGTGTTCCGGCACAGGTACATTTTGGATTGGCAGCAGCGCCAGTTGATAGCATCAAAATTTTATGGCCCGATGGGAAAGTACAGCGGATTAATAATCCTGCTACCAACAAAATAATTACTGTTGATTATAGAGATGCTGTTTTTTCAACTTCGCCAATGTATACTGATGCAGCTCCGCCTTTATTAACTGAAGTTGATTCATCCCTACAAATAAATTATCTCCATGTAGAAGATGACTATATTGACTTTAAGGCACAGCCAATTTTACAGCATACCTGTTCACATGAAGGACCTGGTTTAGCAGCCGGGGATGTTAATGGTGATGGATTGGATGATTTTTATGCAGGCGCTGCCGCATCACACAGCGGCAGCATTTTTATACAGCAATCAAACGGAAAATTTTTGCAGCAATCGCTGGCTGATTCGGCGCATGCAGATGATATGGGTGCATTGTTTTTTGATGCAGACAATGATAAAGACCTGGACCTGTATGTAGTGAGTGGCGGAACAACGGCAGAAAAAAAAGGAAGTGCTGTTTATCAGGATAGATTGTACATAAATGATGGCAAGGGGAACTTTACCAAATCAACTAACGCACTGCCACAAACGAAAAATAGCGGTGCAAGCGTAATAGCTGCAGACTATGATAAAGATGGCGACCTTGATTTATTTATCAGTGGCAGGGTGAGCCCCGGCGAGTATCCAATAGCTCCACAGAGTTACCTGCTAAGAAATGATGCAGTGAATGGTGTCCCAAAATTTACGGATGTAAGTTCTATCCAATTACCGCAGCAGGGAAAGATGGGCATGGTTACTTCAGCGCTGTGGACAGATTTTGATAACGATGGATGGATTGATCTTGCACTGGTGGGAGAATTTATGCCGGTCACCTTCATCAAAAATAATGCAGGTGTGCTGCAACAAAATACACCTGTTACTATTGATAAATCAAACGGCTGGTGGAACAGTTTGGTGGCGGGAGATTTTGATAACGATGGTGATATAGATTATGTGGGTGGCAATGCAGGATTGAACAACTGGTTAAAGGCGAGTGTGGAAGAACCTGTATGTGTATATGCAAAAGACTATGATAAGAATGGGAGAATTGATCCCATACTTTGTCATTACAGCGATGGTGAAGAATACATGGCGCATGCAAGAGATGATATCAATATGCAGATAACTGCCATGAAGGCCAGATTCAAAGACTATACAGCATGGGCTAATGCAAAATTTAAATCTGCATTTTTAAAAGAAGAGATGGAAGATGCATTGGTACTAAACTGTTATACTTTTTCAAGCGCCTATATCGAAAACAAAGGCGGCGGAAAATTTGAATTACATAATCTGCCGGTGGCTGCACAATTCTCATCTATTTATGGCATGCTCACTACCGATATAGATAATGATGGTAACCTTGATGTAGTGTGTGTGGGTAACTCATTTGCGCCGGAGGTACAGTCTGGTCGAAAAGATGCACAGGGGATGCTTGTGTTAAAAGGTAATGGAAGCGGCGGCTTTACGGTGAATAGCAAAGGTTTTAATTCAGCCAGTGATAACAAAGCCATCAGCAGTATCCAGGGAGCCAATGGCAGCCGGTTATTTTTAGTAAGCAGCAATGCTGGCTATTTAAAAGCGTACAAAGGAAACAATGAAGAAAAAAGTATACCGCTTGCAGATACCGATGTATATGCCGTGATCACAAAAAAGGATGGAAAAAAATACAAAGAAGAATTTACGTTTGGCCAGTCTTATTTGTCGCAAAGCAGTAGGCGTTTGTATATTTCATCTAATGTGTCTTCTGTAACGTTATATGATGCAAAAGGTGGTAAAAAAGAAATTACTGAATTTAAATAAAAGTTCTTAGGAGCAGCCATAAGCAAATTTTAAAATTGTTTTTCATTTGGCTGAAACTTGCCATTATCAACTGAACCGTTCTGTATCTTAGTAACCAGCAGCAGGTAAATTTGTATCAATGAATTGCAGGATTGTTATACTATTTTTTGTGCTAACGGCAACCGCCGTTTCATGTAATAACAAAAAGACATTATTTGAATCATTGCCCTCATCCGAAACAGGAGTTGCTTTTATTAATAAAGTAGATGAGAACGATCAATACAATGTGCTCGATTACATGAATATCTACACTGGTGCTGGTGTTGCAGCTGGTGATATCAACAATGATGGATTGGTGGATTTATATTTTAGCGGCAACGAAGTATCAGGAAAGCTATACCTCAATAAAGGCAATTTCAAATTCGAGGACATAACAGAGAAGGCAGGTATCACTACTAACCGATGGTGCACCGGTGTGTCTATGGTTGACATTAACCAGGATGGTTGGTTGGACATTTATGTTTGTGTTGCAGGCAGTACCAAATTTGGCAGTACCGCTAACCTGTTGTATGTAAACCAGCATGATGGCACGTTTAAAGAAGAAGCAGCAAAATATGGCATTGCAGATACAGGTTTGATCATGAACGCTTCTTTTTTTGATTATGACCGGGATGGTGATGTGGATTTGTTCCTGATAACAAACCCAGCTGACGATAGGGTGAGTTATGTAAATACCATTACTGAACTACAGCAAAATGGTGAAGCAGCAGGCACAGATATTTTGTATCGCAATAATGGCAACGGCACTTTCACAAATGTATCGGCCGAGGCGGGTATTTTAAAAGATGGCTATAGTTTAGGCGCTGCTATCAGTGATGTAAATATGGACGGATGGCCAGACATATATGTCTCTAATGATTTTTTATCCAATGATATTCTTTACATCAATAACCGCAATGGAACTTTTACTGATAAAACGCAGGAGTGTTTAAAGCATATCAGCTTTGCTTCTATGGGCAATGATGTGGTTGACTTTAACAATGATGGATTGCCGGATATCTACACACTTGATATGCTGCCCGAAGATAACTACAGGAAAAAAATGATTATTCCTGCAGCAGGCTATGATAAGTTCCAGTTGCTTTTGCAGAAAGGATACATGCCACAATATACCCGCAATGCATTGCAATTAAATAATGGTGACGGCACTTTCAGCGATATCGCTTTTTTATCCGGCGTGAGCAGTACTGATTGGAGCTGGGCACCATTGTTTGCAGATTTTGACAATGATGGCGATAAAGACCTGATGGTAACCAACGGTTTTTATCGTGACCTCGGAGACCAGGATTATATTCACTACCAGTCAAGGCTTAATAATCCAATGGGCAGCCAGGCCGCCAAAAGAAGAGATAAGCTGAAAGCAGTAAAAGAACTGGCTACAATACCATTGAATGATTATTTATTTGAGAATAACAACGATCTCACTTTTACCAAACGTTCACAGGATTGGGGATTTAAAGAGCCGGGTTTTTCTAACGGCGCTTGTTATGCAGACCTGGATAATGATGGCGATCTTGATTTAGTGATCAATCAATTTAACAGCACATCAAAAATCTACAGGAATAACAGCAATACGTTGCTTAAAAATAATTACCTCGCTGTGAAACTAACCGGGCAAAAGCCTAACCTGCAGGCATTGGGTGCTAAAGTTTTTGTGTATGCAAAAGATCAGCAGCAGATGCAGGAGTTAAATCCTTATCGAGGATTTGAATCCAGTATGCAACCAATCCTTCATTTTGGACTTGGAAAAAATAATGAAGCCGATAGCATAAAAGTAATCTGGCCTGACGGCGCAATATCTTCCAGGTACAAAGTGAAAGCAAATGCAATTGTTGATCTGCTATATGATGGCAATTCAATCAAAATAGATACCGCTGTACAGCAAGATCTATTCATAAATAAAAAGAATAGCAATCCGTTGTTTACTCAAATAACCGGTTCAAAAGGACTGAATAAACTGCATATCGAAAATGATTTTGTCGATTTTAAAATTCAGCCATTGCTTCCGCACATGCATTCTAAAAACGGACCGGGTATTACAGTGGGTGATATCAATGGAGATGGTTTAGATGACTTTTATATGGGTGCAGCTTCCGGCAGTGATGGAAGTTTTTTTATACAAAATAAGCAGGGCGATTTTGTTGAGAAGAAATTGATCAAGGACACCTTGTATGAAGACATGGGTGTGTTATTATTTGATGCAGATGGCGATAAAGATCTTGACCTCTACGTGGTGAGTGGAGGTTCAGATAACAATGAAGAAACAGCAATGCAACAGGATCGTTTGTACACCAATGATGGCAACGGGAATTTTACACTCAATGTAAATGCATTGCCTGCTACAAAAGCCAGTGGCTCTTGCGTAATTGCCTGCGATTATGATAAAGATGATGATCTTGATTTGTTTGTTGGCGGCAGGGTAGTACCGGGGAGTTATCCTTCAATACCCCAAAGCTATTTGCTAAAAAATAACGGCGGAAAATTTTCAGATGTAGCTGCCGCAGAATTGCCTATGCAGGGAAAAATAGGTATGGTTACTTCAGCGCTGTGGACAGATTATAACAATGATGGCTGGATTGATTTAATGCTTGCGGGAGAATTTATGCCCATCACATTTATAAAAAACCAGCAGGGTAAACTGGATTATAAAACACCACTTGTTGTTGAACATTCTGCTGGCTGGTGGAACAGCATAACGGCAGGCGATTTTGATGAAGATGGAGATATTGATTACGTAGTTGGTAATCTCGGGTTAAACACAAGACACAAGGTATCATCAAAAGAACCACTTTGTATCTATGCAAAAGACTTTGATAAAAACGGAAGGCTTGATCCGGTGATGTGCTATTATGTGCAGGGCAAAAATTACATTTATCCCAGCCGTGATGAAATGATCAAGCAAATCCCGGCTATGCGGGGGCGGTTTCAAACCTATAAAGATTTTGCTTCTGTTAGTTTTGAGCAATCATTTACCAAAGAAGAATTGAGTGACGCCTATATTGTAAAGAGTGAATGTTTTGAAAGCAGCTACCTTAAGAATATGGGCAATGGAAAGTTTGAACGTACTGCACTTCCCTTACAGTGCCAGTTTTCGCCATTGTTTGGCATGCTTACAGCCGATTACAATCATGATGGGCATTTGGATGTATTGATTACAGGTAACTCTTATGCAACAGAAGTGTCCACCGGGGCCTATGATGCTCTTAGTGGTTTGTTGTTAGCAGGGAATGGCAAAGGTGATTTCACCGTGTTGAGTTCAAAGAGCACAGGCTTTAAAGTAGATGGCGATGCAAAAGGCATGGTGCAGTTGTATACTGTCGATAACAATCTCCTTATACTATCAGCTATCAACAACGGGCCGCTAAAAACTTACCAGCAGTTGGATAAAGGCTTATTAGTGGAAGTGAATGCCGCCGATCAATATGCCATTGTGCAAAAAAAAGACGGCAAGAAATACCGGCAGGAGTTGTATTGGGGCAATAGTTATTTATCAAATGCATCAAGGAAATTAATGGTTGATGCTGACTTAATTTTAAGTGTTACGTTGTATGATCAGAAAGGCGCCAGCCGGGAAATAAAGATCAGTTCAAAATAAAAAATCCTATCATCAAGCAAACTAAATAAGGGCAAACGTTTGCGTTGCTTTTCACCTGATTTTTTTCAATTTTCAATGTATATTTAAAAAGCTTTTACCAATACAGCTTACGGGATATCATTGCCAATAGTTGAATGTTTGCTATTCCACACTTATAATGCTGTTTACATAATTTTTTGAATACCGATTTTATGAGCAACATAGAAAGAAGAGATTTTATAAAGAAAACAGTAATGGGAGGCATCGCTACGCAATTCCTGCCTTCTGATGTGTCAGCAAAAAATAATGAAATAAAGAATCAGGCTGAAAAAATTATTCCAGCGCAGAATGGTTCACCCAAAAAAATCATTATAGGTGGTGCCGGTTTGGCCGGCCTTTGTT
>CAZDHQ010000160.1:0-8213 GCA_964505135.1 uncultured Ferruginibacter sp. | reverse complement strand
AAGCTTCAATAACATCTACCGCAAAACAGAAAATAAAGAATTGGGTGAACTGCCAAACTTTGCCGGCGGTTCTTACTCACTGGGTTTTAATACCAAGGAGACCAAATTTCTGAAAGCCATGCTGATGGTAAATAAAGATCTTACCAAAGATCTTACGCTTTCTGGTCATGTGGGCGCCGAAATGCAGGATTATAAAACTACTTTCTCCACCACCACCACAAACGGAGGTCTAAATTATCCTGGCAATTTCTTTATCACCAATTCTGTTAATCCGCCTACAGTGGATGGTGGTATTCTTAACCGCAGAAGATTGAACTCTCTTTATGCAAGTGCTGATCTTGCTTATAAAAATCAATTGTACCTGCAGGCTACCATCAGGGGCGACTGGAGTTCAGCACTTACTTATTCAAACGGTACAGGCAACAACTTCTACAACTATCCATCAGTAAGTGCTTCGTGGATTTTTACAGAAACCTTCAAACTACCTGATTGGTTCTCTTATGGTAAATTAAGAACGAATGTGGCCGCTCTTGGTGGAGATACAGATCCGTTTGCACTTAATGCAGGGTTTTCTCTGAATGGCTTTAGTAATACGAATGGTGTTACGGTGCCTACTTCAACTTACTCTTCCAACAGGGTACTGCAGCCAAACATCAAGCCTTTAAGAAAAATTTCGAAAGAGATTGGTATGGAACTTCGCTTCCTTAAAAATCGTGTTGGTATAGACGTGAGTTTTTACCAGGATAATAGCAAGAACCAAATCCTTGACATAACAGCTCCGCAGGAAACAGGTGTAGGCTCCATCCTGATCAATGCAGGTAATATACAAAACAAAGGCGTTGAAATTGCTATAGACGCTACGCCAATCAGCACCAGGGACTTTTCGTGGACTACCACATTGAACTATTCAAGAAACCGTAACCTGATTGTAGAATTGTATCCCGGAAGAACAGAATACAACCTGGGAGCCAATATTGCCGAAATCAGTACATGGGCAGTGGTAGGCAAATCATACGGCACCCTGAGATCACAGATCAATTCGCTTCCTTCAAACATACCAGGACTGCCAATATTAAACTGGAGAGGGGATGCAAGGGCGGCTTTCCCAAGAAGAAGCAACTCCTGGCAGGATGTGGGTGATATCAATGCTAAATTCCGTGCAGGCTGGGACAACACTTTCAAGTATAAAAACTTTTCTCTTAACGTACTCCTTGATGCAAAAATTGGCGGAGACTTTGTTTTGGCAAGCTACCGTTTTGGTACACATACCGGTGTTTTCCCTAACACTTTACATGGCAGAGATGCTGAACACGGCGGCATTACCTGGACAAGTAAATATGATGGTATCACTTATGATGATGGTATCATTGTGCAGGGTGTATTTGCGCAAGGCCAAACCATTACACAGCCTGATGGAACAAACGTTGACGTTGGTGGTATGACATTTGAAGAAGCGTATAATAAAGGTTTTGTAGAACCAACGCACTTACCACAGTTTGGCTACAGGTATGGTTCTTCCTCTACTGGCGTATCTGATTACTGGGTGGTTAAAAGTTCATGGATATCACTTCGCCAGGTTGCACTGAGCTATTCATTTAAAGAAAAGCTGTTTAAAAAATTGAAGTTAAAAGGAATGAGCATGACATTGGCAGGCAGAGACCTGTTGTATCTGTACAACACACTGCCTTACAATTTTAATCCTGCTTCTAACAACTCTAACAATACAGCATTTTCTGGTGAAAACGGATTTCTTCCTATGACAAGAAATATTGCTTTCACACTCAGGGCTAACTTTTAATTGAGGAACATTCTAAACTAATTATATGAAACATTATAAGCGAACATTCAACTTATTTGCAGCACTGGCAGGAATCACACTCCTGTTTGGCAGTTGCACCAAAGACTTCGGAACCATTAACACTAACCCATCCAACGTAACAACACCTGATCCTAAATTCTTGATGACCTATGCAGAAGATCAACTGGCTGTAAACGGTACTGAATGGGTTTGGGAAAGCTTTGAACAATTCTTCCGGTTTACACAGCATTTCACTTCAAGCCCTTACGAAATCACATCCAATGCCAATAGCAGATACGGTGTGTTTTATTCACAGGTGCTGCCTAACCTGTTTGAAATAAGAAGGCAGATCAGTTTAAAAACAGACTCTGCAGACTATGCAAAAATGGGTGCCACCACCTATATTCTGCAGGTATTGCAAGGTTTAAAAGTTACTGATTTAAATGGCTCCATTCCTTATAGTGAAGCGATCAAGGGAAGGTATGAAGGTGTGTTTAATCCTGTATTTGACAAACAGGAAACATTGTTCACCACTTTTTTATCGCAGTTGAATTACGCCATTGCCACGCTTTCAGCACCCAATACAGCCACTACAAAAAGCTTTGGCAATTCAGATGTCTATTACAAAGGAGACTGGTCAAAATGGATAAAACTGGCCAATACATTGAAGCTTAGAATTGCGGCCCGGTATGAAAACCAGGACAAGACAAAAACCGCCGCCATAGCCGCAGAAGTTATGGCCAATAGCACCGGCCCTATTCAAAGCGTAGAAGACAATCTTACTTACGTAAATCCGAACTACGATGGAGCAGGTGGTGCTATCAACTATCGTGATATCAAATACGGCGGCATTGCCATCGTTGATTTTATGAAGAAGGTGAACGACCCAAGAATTGGTGTATACTTTAACCCAAACAGCCTGGTAGGTTCTTTTAAAGACACACTTACCAAGTACAACAAAACACTGCCGTCTTTTATTGACATTAATGATCCGCTGATCCAGTTCCAGGGCGGGCCTATTGACTGGACAAGCAATGCACCTCAAAAGGCCTATTTTGGCAGCAACGGTTTTGATGCCGGAGGCCTGAATAAATATTTCTTAATCTCTACCATTAATCGCCGGTTTTATGCTCCCCGCTGGGATGGTAATACTTCCGGAACTTTTACTGAACTGCTTGCGGGTGCTGGTGAATCCTGCCTGCTGATTGCAGAGTTTATTAAGAAGGGTTATATCCAGGGTGATGTGGTTGCATGGTATAACAAAGGCATAGAAGCTTCTATAAAAACAATGAATGCCATTGCAATTACTGCAGGTTCTACTACAGCTTATTCAGGCGATGGTGCTGCCGTAATTGCAGCCTATCAAAATAATCCGCTGGTAGTTTTAAACGGCACCAACGATCTGGAAAGAATTTACATCCAGCAACACCTGAACCTGATCCGTGAGCCAAATGAAGCTTATGTTTTTGATCGCAGAACAGGCTATCCAAAAACAGGCTCTGCTTATTATCCAAGAGAGCCATTTGGAGAAAATATACCACGCCGTTTCTGGATCAATGATCCGGGTGAAGTAAACAGGGCTAACTGGACTGCAGCCTACTCTGACCAGGGTTTTACACCCAATGTACAGGACGTTTTAACCTTATCAAAAGAGCGTGTTTGGTATGATAAAACCGCACCTGATTTTGGACAGGGCCAATAAGATTTTGGCAACTGTACAAGTTGCTATTGCACACAGTGCATTTGTTTTGGTAAAAAAGGATGAGGCAGACTTCGGTCTGCTTCTTCTTTTTATGTAAACTCTAAGTTTGTAAACTTATGCTCTTGCAACAATGAGGATAAATAAGACTTTAAAAGGGTACTACAGTCTCTATAGTAAAAGAAAAAAATTATCTAAACTCCTGCGCATCTCTCAATCGCTCCATCACACCCACCGCAAACGCATCATAATCTCTTTCAGCAAATGGCATCTTTTCATATTGCTCTAGTTCTTTTACAATAAAAGGAACATAAATGAAACCATCTTTTACAAATGTGTTGAGCATGTGATCTGCTTTATCTTTTTGACCAAGGTATCGACTGATGAGTACTTCACCCGCCCTTACAAAATGTTCATACAGGCACATCTTCCATTCCGTATAAGCATGCTGGCTCATCTTCTCTTTGATCGGTTCATATAAATGCGCTGTGGCTTGTATCAATGCAGCTGGCAGATGATCAATGGCAGGATTCACAAAGGAATGGCCGAATTCATGCACCGCCAGGTTTTGAATCTTTTCAGGGAAATCAAAACCCGGATTGGGATTGTTGTTATCAAAACTCATAAAATCAAAAGGCCCAAAAGCATTGTAGATGATGCCTGCCTTTTTATTCATCTTACCAAAGCCCATTGTATTTAAAATATCAAAGCCGGGCACAAAACAATAACCATTGAATTGCTTATGATAGAAATGCTCCATCACGGGCACAAAAGCTGCCGGTGGAAGATTTTTTGTACCTGCATTTTCATGGTGGTTAAATAAGGCTCGTATTCTTTTAAGTAATCACCAAAATGTACATCCTGATAAAATTGATTGAAGGCCTTGAAGAATGCTTCCGCTTCCTTTGTTGCTTCTTCCCTATTTCCAGTTTTTGAGAATGCCAGTATCACATCATCATCTACCCTGCTGTTCAATCCTGCATTGGGTACTTCATCTGCCTGCAGCAGCAAATCTATAAAGTAATCATTGTATAATCCCCTGCTCATGTATTGCCTGTATAGATTCATCATCTTGCCGCTGTCAAAAGCTTTATAATGATAATAGTTTTTTACCGCCAATGCATACCAATCTTTCCAGGTGCTTTTTCTTCCATTGATCTCCACGGAATCTTTTGCAGCAATTGCATCGGCTGCATTATCCAACTGCATCAGCAGGCCGAATAATTCAATATTGCTGTTGGTTTTAACAGCTATGTTTTTGGGTGCTGCTTTTTCATACAGCAACAATAGATTGCCATCTGCTTTTTTACCCTGCATTTGTATAGAAACCTCACCTGCATTATTTATAGGAATATAAAAATCAGCCGTGTCGTTTTGTTCAAGCGCCGGGCCTTTATAGATTACTTGCTTTTTATCTTTTACTACAATCGTAATTACTCCTTTTGTTACGGCAATTTTCCAATTGATAAACAGTACATCACCAGCTGCTGCGGTTATCGCTACTTTATCCTTTGCATTGAAACGGGTAAAGGAAGCACTCATGCGGCCCGGCTGGTGGTTACTTTGGTAAGATGGGGTTTGTGCAGGGAGACGGCTGCAATCAAGAACTAGTAGAACAATCAGCAATAAACAGTAAGAAGAAATTTTCATTGCAATCTTTTCAGCAATGATAGGATGATTATAGCAGCAGCAGTTGTATAAAATTGCTATTTTTTGTTAAGAACAATAGCACCGGCATAGTGTGCAGGGGTGATACCAAAAAACTTTTTAAAGTTGTGGATGAAATGGCTGGCATCACAAAAACCATTGCTGTAGGCCACTTCATTCACCGGGATGTTTTGCAGCAACATTTTTTTTGCTTTACCCAAACGATACAGCATAATGTATGCCTGCGGCGTAACGCCTTTGGCTTTTTTAAATTCACGGATAAAGTGAAACTTACTCATGCAAAATTGTTTGGCCAGCCAGTCTGCATCTACAGGTATAGTAGGATGACTGTCTATAATTTCATCCATCTGGTAAAAGGTATTACGCCAGTTCTTTTTTTGACCAGGATGGTCTGCATGCTGCACCAGTTGAGTAAAGCAGCGCTGTAACAACGCTTCGTTCAATTCATTGCCTTCAAAGACGCTGGACAAATTTTTAAAAAGTGCCGGGCTGTAAATAACTCTTTCTAAATGCTGAATGCTGGTATTGTTGTTATAATGCCTGAGTATATCCGGGTTGATGTATAAAGTTTTGTAGCTGTAACCAATATCATCCAGTGCATAATTGCGATGTACTTCGTTTGCCTGTGTAATGCTGATGCTGCCTGCAGGTGCAATAAATTCCTGCTGGGTATTGTTCAATATTTCTGTTCCCTTAGTGATCAGCGACACACAGAAGATATCATGAAAATGAAAAGGGAAATAATCACTTTCACTTTCTGAAGCAAAGAGCTCGGTATTATCAAAATGTGGCAGCCTGCTAAACTGGAACTGTGGCATGGTTGATACCGTTGGTTATTGTAATGTACAATTTATAATGGTGGTAGTCAAAATTAGATGAAATGCTAACCTTGCTTAAGCTTTTTGATGAGCTTATTGGCTTAGTGAAACTTTACCCAGAAATAGGATACTTACATTTACAGTATCACTGCAACTACTTTTTATCGCTCTATCCAAATCCTGAACTGGGCGGTGTTATTTTGGCTTGTTGTCAGTAACTTCTCACACCCTTTCAGTTTTACAGCTAACGCATTTTTATTATAATAAACTATTTTTTCGATGTGTGATTTGTTTACCAATTCACTTCGGTTAATCCTGAAAAAGCTGGCAGGATTTAGTTTTTCTTCAATCTCTTTTAGGGTGGCTTCGTTTAGCAAATGTTTTTTCCCCGTGCTGTCATGAGCAAATACCACACCTTCGCTTGCTTCAAAATAGCTGATATTTTCAGTATCCAAAAAGTGAATACCCTGATGATTGCTAATGGTAAATCGTTTTTTAAACTGTTTTTTAACAAGGTTGTTTTCAATAAGTTTTGCCAGGCTATTCATCAGTTGATCGCCACTGTTTGCTGCCTTGCTAAGCAAAAGAAATTTATCCCAGGCTTTTTGAAAGCGCTCTTTAGTAAAAGGCTTTAGCAGATAATCAATGCCATTGCTTTCAAAAGCATGCATCCAAAATTGATTGTATGCCGTTGTGAAAATAATGGGGCAGGAAACGGTAACCTGTTCATAAATTTCAAAGGCATTCCCATCCAGCAACTCTATATCTGAAAAAATCAAGTCTGCCTTGTTGTTTTTCAAAAAATCTACACCCAATGAAACAGTATCAATTTCAGCAATAATTTCAACCTGTTGCTCCATTGCTTCCAGAAACCGCTTCAGCTTTTTTCTTGCCGGCATTTCATCTTCCAGTATTACTACTTTTATCATGGATTAGCTCTATGTATTATTGGAATCGTCACTGAAAAATTATTTTCAGATTGCAGTATCTCAACTGGCTCATCGGTTAATAGTTTATATTGTTCCCTGATGTTATTCAAGGCCCTTCCGTTTGTTGGTTTTGCATTACGTTTTGGATTTGTATTGTTTGAAGTGCGAATATGCTGATGTACATCTATTGATATGCAAACAGGATGTTCTTCCGTTCCAAGATTGTGCTGAACGGCATTCTCTATCAGCAACTGTAGTGTAAGTGGAACAATATAGCCATGCTGTTTCTCTGCCTTAATATTCATTTGATATGCTTTTCCGTATTTATGTTTTACAAGACTGAAATACTGTTCAGCAAAAGTCAGTTCCTCATCCAGGCTAATTACCTTTTTTTCTGAAGCCTGTAAAACATACCGGTAAATCCCCGCAAACTCATTCAGAAATGCAGATGCCTTATCTTTATCTTCTTCAATTAGCTGATCTAAAATATTGAGATTATTAAACAAAAAATGCGGATTAAGCTGCGTTTTCAATTGATAGATTCTACTCTCGGAAATTGCCTGATGATAGCTTGCTAATTGCAATTGGTGGCTGATACTTTTATGATAATAATAATAGGCAAGAAAGAAGCTGCCATAGATAAATCCGTTCAGCAGGTCAGACAACAAATTAAAGAAAAAAACAGCTTGGGTAAAATTCCTTTCAAAGGTTTGGAATGCAATGGCGAGAAACAATCCAATCAGCTTCATTGCAACAAGATAGACCATGAGCGATGATGAAAATATCTTCAGCATTTTTTTAGCACTAAAGCCAGCGTTTCTTTGCCATTTCTTGATAAAAAAAAGCATGATTAAAAACAATACGGCCGCCTGGAACAATGAAAAAAAAGCTGCTTCAGGTGTGAATGTATAAGCATTAATTTTCTCCCGGGCAGATAGCCGGATAAAGATTGACTGTACATAAGCAAACAGTGTAACAAAAAGCAGGAAATACCTGTTCTGCTGTATTTTCAAAAACCATTTTTTCATTTAAACTTTTAAAAGTTTTTATAAAACAGGCTTGCATACATACAAGCCTGTTTTTATGATATTGAAACTTTCTCACTTTTTACTTTCAGGAAAGGAGGCAATAACATTACCGGTCTCATCAAAAAAATCAAGTTTAGCCTTGTTTTCTTTGTCTACATAAAACATTGCTTTGGGTTTTCCTTTATTATCAAACAGAAACAGGCCGTTGTTTTCGCTTCTTGATTTTCCCAGCATAATACGGGGAGCACCGCCTATTAGCCCCTGTGCTTCATA
>CAZDHQ010000159.1:0-8219 GCA_964505135.1 uncultured Ferruginibacter sp. | reverse complement strand
GGGTTTCACGTTTGAACTTTCAGGTGGCAGGGCACGTTATTAATTTTTTACAATGAAATTGATTTACTTTAAAAAGAACAACGAAACCTGCTTAGGTATCGTAACGGAAGAAGGCGTGCTGGATGTAGCTGCTTACCTTACAAAAACAGGACAAACTATTTCTTCTTACCTGCGACCAACAAATGCAGATATCATTAAGTTAGAAACAATAGTAAAAAATGATATTCCATCTGAATATTTACTGGATGAAACATCATTAGTCATTGCATCCTGCACACCTGCACCATCCAAAATAATTTGCATCGGCCTAAACTATAGAAGACATGCTGCAGAGAGTGGAATGGCTGTGCCAACAATCCCTGTGGTGTTTACTAAATACAATAACACATTGATTGATTTTGGTGAAGATGTAGTGCTTGGTAAAGTGGGTGAGCAGTTTGACTACGAAGTGGAATTAGGGGTAGTGATAGGTGAAAAATGTAAAGAGGTAAGTAAGCATGATGCATTGAATTATGTATTGGGTTATTGTGTTGCCAATGATATGTCTTGCCGTGATCTGCAATTCAGAACCAGCCAGTGGCTGATGGGCAAAAGCCTGGATACCTTTTTACCGCTTGGAAAATACATTGTAACTGCGGATGAAATTGGTGATCCCCAAAACCTTGAGCTGAGTTGTTATATGAATGGCGAGAGAAGACAATTCTCCAACACTGCTGATATGATTTTCTCTGTTGCAGAAATCATTGAAGACTTATCTAAACACATGACACTGGAACCCGGTGACCTTATACTAACGGGAACGCCAGAGGGAGTGATCATGGGTATGCCTGAAAAGAACTGGCTCAAGCCGGGGGATACTGTTACAGTGCATATAGAAAAGATCGGCAGCACTACTAACAGTATGGCCTAGACTAACTCAATTTCTGCTGTGTGGTTTAAAAACCTGGCCTTGTACTCTTTTGGAATAACGCCGGTAAATTTTTTAAAGTGCCGGTAAAAGTTAGACTGGTTCTCAAAGCCGCTCAGGTAGCATATTTCGGAGATATTGTAATGGCTATCCATTAAGAGCCTGCAGGCGTGGCTGATGCGTATTTCGGTAACGTAGTTAGAAAATGTTTTGTGTGTGTGATGCTTGAAGTAGCGTGAAAATGACGCCACACTCATATTCAGTTTGGATGCGATCTCTTCGATGTAAATATCATTCTTAAAATTCTTAAGAATAAACTGGATTACTTTATCAATGCGATCGGTATCATTGCTATTGCTTGCAGTAAATGTTTTGGAAAGAATCGGCTGTAGGTCTTTGCTGTTGGATAAACAGATTAGTATTTCAAGCAATTTCATCAGGCGGTTTACAGGTTTTAATTCATTCATCTCTACTAACCTGTTTTTTACAAACTCATTTGTTTTACCGAATACTTCTATACCTAACGATGATTTTTCCAGTAATTTTTTTACCTGCTTCATTTCAGGTAAATCAAAAAAATGCGGACCTAAAAAATCTTCGGTAAAGTGAATAAAGATAGACTTGGCTTTTAGCTTATTGTTCTTGTAATATTCCTCGCCGTTTTTATATAAATGAGGAATATTAGGGCCCAGTAAAACAAGGTCGCCGTCATCAAAAAAACTTACCTGGTCGCCGATGAATCTCGTGCCCTTTGTTTTGTTGATGTACACCAGTTCATACTCTTTATGAAAATGCCAGGGTTTATCAAAGTATTTGCATTCTTCATCGATGTATAAAAAAGACGTATCTGGTGTAAGCGGTAATTTGTATAATTGAGGTCTCATAGTTAGGCTGAAAATTACAAACTTTTGAAATGGAATAAGCAGCTATGTTAATTTTTTATAAAGGTTTTGCATTTAGGGCCGCATAAAATAATGATATGTTAGACAAATGCCTGATAACACTGGCTTTATTATTCATCTCTTTTAGTTCAGGATTACATGCTCAGTACAAAGAGTGGAATCCTGCAAATGAAACAATTAATGTAATAGAAGGAAAAGGATGGCATGAACACGCTGTTTTATACAGGCGCCTGCCCGCCAAAGCTCAACAGTTAGTAAGAGAAGATGTGTGGGATTTATCAGCCAATACCGCCGGTCTTCAAATTCACTTTAAGACAGATGCAGACGAAATCATTGTAAAATATAAAGTAACTGGTGGTTTGCAGTTTCCTCACATGCCTGCTACTGGTGTAAGTGGTGTAGACATGTATTTGAAAACAAAACGTAATGAATGGCTATGGGCGGCAGGTAAGTATAGTTTCAATGATACGATTGTTTATCGCTTTACAACCACTGCTGCTGCGGTAAAGGATGCTGAATATATTTTGTACCTGCCCTTGTACAATACGGTAGAATGGATGACCATCAGTGTACCGGAAAAATCAGTTTTCAAACCATTGCCTGTTTCAAAAAAGAAACCCATTGTAGTGTATGGAACATCCATTGCGCAGGGTGCCTGTGCTACCCGGCCCGGCATTGCCTGGACAGCCTTGCTGGAAAGAAAATTGAATACGCCTGTTTTTAATCTTGGTTTTTCTGGCAATGGTAGATTGGAAAAATCAGTAATTGAATTGATCAGTGAAATAGATGCGGCTGTGTATTTGATAGATTGTTTGCCGAATATGGTTGAAGGAATATTAACTGCGGATGAAGTGAAAGCAAGAGTGAAAGATGCGGTTAATATTTTACAAAGCAAACATCCTGCAACACCCATTTTATTTTGCGAACATGATGGATTAACCGGTGGCTTAGTAAATATAGCAGATGAAAGAAAATATAGCAGTGTAAACGCTGCGTTGCGCCAGGCATTCGATTCCCTGAAAACAGCAGGCATAAAGAATATTTACCTGCTTACCAAAAAGGAGATTGGTCAAAACAATGAAACAATGGTGGATGGTGTGCATCCGAATGATATTGGCATGATGCTATATGCAAATGCATATGAAAAAAAGATAAAAGCGATTTTGCAGGCAAAAGGCCGCAAGTGATATGTACATTTGTAAGGTTTAATGAATCAACAATAATGCTTTATGATCTTATCTGGAAAAACAATTGCTGCTATAAAATCCAATACTATATCAATTCCATCTCTGGCTAATTTACAGTTGCCAGAAACAGTGCTGCAGTTTGGGACGGGTGTTTTGCTCCGTGGCCTGCCGGATTATTATATTGACAAAGCAAACAAAGCTGGTACTTACAATGGTCGTGTAGTGATTGTAAAATCAACAGGCAAAGGCGAGATAGATGCTTTTGAAAAGCAGGAAGGTTTATATACCCATTGCATCAAAGGAATTGAAAACGGAGAAGTGCTGGAGAAAAATATTATCAATGCTGCCGTTAGCCGTGTACTGTCTGCAAACCATCATTGGCAGGAGATACTGGACTTTGCTGCTAATCCTGCGTTGGAATTGATTATTTCAAACACTACTGAAGTTGGTCTGGTGTTGTTGAACAATGATGATGTAAATGCGGTGCCACCGGTTTCTTTCCCGGGGAAATTATTAGCGCTGTTGCGTCACCGTTACCAGGTATTTAATGGAGATAGTAATAAAGGTTTGGTAATTGTGCCAACTGAATTGATCACCGATAATGGAAAACTATTAAAGCAAATTGTACTGGAACTGGCAAAGCAAAATCAACTGGATGCTGCCTTTATTGATTGGCTTGATAAAGCAAATGATTTCTGCAGTTCATTGGTAGATCGCATTGTGCCTGGAAAACTATCTACCGCAATGCAGCAGGAAATAGAACAGACTTATGGTTACACTGATGAGCTGGGCATTATGAGTGAACCATACAGCCTTTGGGCAATTGAAACCACGAGTGAAAAAGCAAAAAAAGCATTGCGTTTTTCGGCCGCAGATGAATCCTTGGTTATTACCCATGATATAACCAAGTACAAGGAACTTAAACTTCGGTTGCTGAATGGTACGCATACTTTTAGTTGTGGTGTAGCCTGTTTAGCCGGGTTTGAAACAGTCAAGCAAGGAATGGCGGATGCAACCATGGGTAGTTTTGTAAAGCAGATCATGATGAATGAAATTGCCCCCTGTGTTGTAAGCGAAACCATCACGGAGCAGGAGGCAATGACATTTGCCAGTAAAGTAGTAGAGCGTTTTCAAAATCCTTTTTTGGAACACAAATGGATCAGCATTACACTTAACTATACACAGAAAATGAAACAGCGAAATGCTGCATTACTATTGAAGCATTATGAAAAGAAAGGTACAGTTCCACCTTTGATGGCATTGGGTTTTGCGGCTTATTTATTGTTTATGAAATGTGAACTGGGTGATAACAATGCTTATTTCAACACTATCAATGGCATTAAGCATACAGTGCAGGATGAAGCTGCGGCATACTTTGCAGAGATTTGGAAAAACAATGATGCAAAGAGTGTAGTAACTGCTGCATTAAGCAATACCAAACTATGGGATGCAGATCTAACCCAATTGCCTGGTTTTGAAAATGCAGTTTTGAAGAACCTGGAATCAATCATACAAAATGGTATGTTGAAAACGATGCAGTCATTTGTTGCTGCATAATAAACAATGATGATATGAAAACTTTCCTGGACGAAAATTTTTTACTGCAAAATAAAACAGCAGAATGCTTGTACCATGAGTATGCTGCTGCAATGCCGATAATAGATTATCACAATCACTTATCACCCCAGCAGGTAGCCGATGATATCAACTTTAAAAACCTAACTGCAGCCTGGCTCTACGGCGATCACTATAAGTGGCGTGCCATGCGTACCAATGGCGTAGAAGAAAGATTGATCACAGGTAATGCAAGCGATCAGGAGAAAATGCTAGCATGGAGTGCTACTGTTCCTTATACCATGCGTAACCCACTTTATCATTGGACCCATTTGGAATTGCAGCGCTATTTTAATATCGATCATTTGCTCAATGAAAATTCGGCTGCTGCTATTTATGAAAATGCATCTGCAAAATTGCAAAGCAAAGAATACAGCGTTCAACATTTATTGCAGCGCATGAATGTAAAACTCATTTGTACTACGGATGACCCGGTTGATTCTTTGCAGTATCATCAGCAAATGCAAAAACAAAACACATCGCTTAAAATGCTGCCTGCATTCAGACCAGATAAGGCGATGGAAGTAAGCGACCCTGTAAAATTTAATCAATACCTGGATGCACTGGAAGCCGCCTCTAAAGTTTCTATCACTCATTTCAGCGATTACCTGATTGCACTGGAAAAGCGACACGATTTTTTTGCAGCCAATCATTGTTCCGTTTCTGATCATGGATTGGAATATATCTATGCAGAAGATTATACGGAAGAAGAACTGATCAAAAGTTTTAATAGCATCCGCAGCGGCAACATGCTTACGCTGGAAGAGCAGGCCAAATTCAAAAGCGCCATGCTGGTCTATTTTGCTGAACTGGATTGTGAAAAAGGGTGGGTGCAGCAGTTTCACCTGGGCGCTATAAGAAACAACAACAGCAGGCTACTGCAGCACCTGGGCGCTGATATTGGCGTAGACAGCATTGGCGACTTTTCACAGGCAGCAGCATTGGCAAAATTTTTAAACCGCCTGGATCAAAAGAATATGCTGGCAAAAACTATTATCTATAATTTGAACCCTGCAGATAATGAAGTAATGGCAAGTATGATTGGAAATTTCAATGATGGGTCTGTTGCCGGTAAAATACAATGGGGCAGCGCCTGGTGGTTTTTGGATCAAAAAGATGGGATGATCAAACAACTGAATTCATTGAGCAATATGGGCCTCATCAGCCGCTTTATTGGTATGCTTACCGATAGCCGCAGTTTTCTTTCTTTTCCAAGGCATGAGTATTTTAGAAGAATCCTTTGTAATCTTTTTGGAGAAGAAATAGAAAATGGAGAATTACCTAACGATATTAAATGGATTGGTAAGATGATACAGGATATTTGTTATAACAATGCCAATCGATATTTTAATTTTCAACTGCCATAACTATTTTTTTAACGATTGAATCTGCCACATGAATCTAACAGCAGGAGTGAAACAAACCATTGGTAACTACCGGTGGACTATATGCGCTTTATTGTTTTTTGCCACTACGGTTAATTACCTCGATCGCCAGGTATTAAGTTTACTCAAACCATCACTGGAGGATGAATTTCATTGGACCAATATTGATTATGCCAATATCACCACTTTTTTTCAATTAACTTATTCCATCTCCCTCTTGTTTGCCGGCGGTGTAATAGACCGGTTGGGTACAAAAAAAGGTTATGCATTGGCGATTGTAATCTGGTCGCTGGCGGCCATGCTGCATGCATTGGCCATACCTGCGGGCACACTCATTAAAAGCGTTTTTGGCATCACCACTTTAACTGCATCGGTAGTAGGTTTTATGTTTACCCGTGCACTGCTCGGTTTTGGTGAAGCAGGCAACTTTCCCGCTGCTGTGAAAGCTACGGCTGAATATTTCCCTAAAAAAGAACGCTCATTCGCTACCGGCATTTTTAATTCCGGTACCAATATCGGAGCCATACTGGCGCCACTTACTGTCCCATGGATCAAGCATTACTGGGGTTGGGAAGCTGCCTTCATTATCATTGGTGGCTTTGGTTTTTTATGGCTTATTTTCTGGTATATTTTGTATGAAAAACCAGAAAAGCAAAAACGTCTTTCATCAACGGAATTAGCATATATTAACAGCGATGTGGAAGATGCTAATGCGGAAGTGGCAAAAAAAATCAACTGGTTAAAAATTCTTTCTTATCGGCAAACATGGGCATTTGCATTGGGCAAGTTTTTCACCGATGGCATCTGGTGGTTCTTTTTATTCTGGTTGCCAGGTTTTCTAAAAGACCAGTATCACCTGGTAGATACAGACATGGCATTCCCATTATTTGTATTGTACACCATCGCCATGTTTGGAAGCATTGCTGGAGGGTGGTTTCCTGTTATTTTTATCAAAAGAGGATGGCATGTATTTGATGCAAGACGTAGGGCCATGTTCATTATTGCCCTGTTTCCTTTGCTGGTGTTGCTGGCAAGGCCTTTTGGTGATATCAGTTATTGGGTGCCTGTATTACTCATTGGTATCGGCGCAGCGGCGCACCAGGCATGGTCAGCTAACATCTACACCGTAGCCAGTGACATTTTTCCAAAATATGCAGTAGGTTCTGTAGTTGGTTTTGGCGGCATGGCTGGTGGATTAGGCGGTGTAGTGATGGTGCAGCTTAGTGGTTTTGTGTTGGAACATTACAAACAATTGGGCACTATCGGTACTGGCTACACGATTATGTTTACCATCTGTGCATTGGGTTATTTAACCGCATGGCTGGTAATGAAATTGCTGGTACCAAAGTATGAGCCGGTGGAGATATAATACTTTTGTAACCAGCTTTGATATCCCATCTCAGCATCGTTGCGTCGCACACTTGTACTTTCTATTCTTTATTCATCCATAAAAAAGCAACTGGCATTCACCAATTGCTTTTTCTTTTTTACCCGCTGTTTTCATTAGGGCAACTTGGCAAAACCAACTGCCTTAGGACCGTAATAGGGGAAGTAACCCGGGTTGCTATTGAGTATTACCCTTGTATGTGCACTTAAACTTACTGTATATCCACATGGATCAAGTGGAGATGTGTCCAGCGACCATGCTGCATTGGCATCACCTGTGTCGGCAAGTGTAGTGTGATACCGTGATGGTGGTACAGGGCTGGTACCATGCGTATGAGAAGCAGGCTCCAGCACCAGGTCCCACCATGCAAAATAAGGATGCACTGCTCTCACATGTCCACTGATAGAAGGACTTGCTGAAGTATAACTGTGGCAATCACCGCCATCAATCACCAGGTCAAGGTCTTTGCTAAAATCAACCACTGCATTGGCGGTAGGGCTCACCTGCATGCCTTTGTTACAAATCATAATGCTGAACTCATCCGCAATCACTTCGTTATTGAATTCATCTGTGTGAATAAAACGAATGGTATACACACCATCAGCTTTTGCACTGGCATTCCATCCAGCTAAATAATTATCCGTGCTAAAGATGTGTGTAGCTGGATTTTGTTTGTATTCATACCAGCCATCAGCGGTGATCTGTGTATCATTGAAAGCAGGATTGATGTTGGAAATATCATCCAGCCTAAATGTTTCTGTAGTAGAAACAGGAGACCAGGAGGCGGGCACATCAGCATCAGTAAATTTTTTCACTACAAAACGATATTTCACCACA
>CAZDHQ010000158.1:0-8273 GCA_964505135.1 uncultured Ferruginibacter sp. | reverse complement strand
TTCATACTCCATCATAAATTTTTCATTCTCCCTGTTTTCAGGTTTTACCTGCTGGCCATCAGGCCCAAATTCAATGCGTGGGTTGATCTTGCTGAATATCTGTTGTTGCTTAACACTAAGCGGAGAATTCTTTTCACCTGTCCACACAAGACTTGCAGGATGCCCCATAAACGATCCTTTCTTTACCGGCATGATACTGCCTGATGCCACCCAATCGCCTTGGTTGTCGGTGTAAAACAATTCGCCATCAATCATGCTAATGCCGCACGGAGAACGCATGCCGGCAGCCCAGGGTTCCATCTTACCATCTTCAGTAATGTGCAATGTCCAGCCACGCCAGGGCACTTTACTTTCAGGATGCCACCATGCATCAAAAAAACCAAGATTGAGTGTAACAAAAAAAGATCCATCAGGCGCCAGCTTGGGACCGAAACTATATTCATGGTAATTGCCTGATAACGGCCACGAGTACACGGTTTCAAAAACATCTGCTTTGCCATCCATGTCGGAATCATAGAGTCTTGTTAACTCACCACGCTGCACTACATACAATGATCCGTTTTTATAAGCAGCACCCAGCACTTCATGCAAGCCAGAAGCAAACTTTCGGAAATAAGGTTTTGCACTCGTTGGATTTTCAACAATAAAAATATCTCCCCGCCTGGTAGTTACGGCTAAATCTCCATTCGGCAAAGTGCATAGCCCTCCTACTTCCAGCAAGGTACCTTCGGGTGAACGTACTTTATTGATCTTGAAAAAATCTTCTTCTTTGGCTGCTTCCTGGCAATACGATGAACTATGCCAGCCAATAATTGCTAACAGCAACAATAAAAACTGTTTGAATTGATCAGCAGTAAAACGACCTATAAATGTTATCATGATTGAAATGATCTAAGATTAAAATAATATGGAATAACCGATGCTTTTTTGAACAGGCACAATCAACTCCTTTGTTCCATCCTGTTCCCGGATAAATGGTTTTGCAGCAGCATCATCTAATTGTAAGTAATACGATTTATCATTGATAAGATACAAGCCCTGGCCAATATCTTCAATCGTATTAGCACGTGCCAGCCTCAGGTAACAATTATCAACTGCATCCTGTAACATAATTTGCCTGTGAACGCCCTGGCCATTTTCCATCACCTTTGTTTCATCTGTGATGGTAGTTCCATACAGCCTGTATTTAAATGTTGGTCTTCCTAATTCATCCAATTGATAACCTTTGCCCCTATAATCAGTATTACTTGTGTCAACAGGCCAGCGTGTATTCCTATCCGTTAGTTTGGCAATGCTCAGCGTTGGCTTGCCAAAATATTGTACTGCACCGGTGGGCCTGGATGAACCATCTCCTCTTTCATGCCACATGGGAGTTGCATCTAAAAAATTCCCTCTCCATAACTGCACTATCATTCCATTATCCAGATCATAGGTATAATGAATCTTCAATGGACTACCCACGCTTACCGCATGCACTATTCTACCACCTTCTGGCAAATCCATAAAGCTTCTTAAAATGGTATTCTCTGTTGCGTTTACCAATACGGGATCTGCATCATCACCGGAAGTGACAGCGCCTTCTGTTACAGCAAACTCTCTTATGCCCGACCCTTTAATACTGAGGCCCAATGCAGGTCTTGCCCAGTCAACATATTTCGAATAACTCAACTCAAAAGGAAGTTCACCTGCAGGCAAGTTAACGGCAGCATCACCTTTCCAGTTACTGAATGGAATCACTGCTGCGTTATTAATCTTTAGAATACCGCTGCCGCCAAAAGTGTTCAGATTAAAATGATATTCGCCTGCTTCTTTTACAGTAAGTGTTCCAGTGTACTTAATCACAAATTCATTATCAGGCAACCCAGCCAGGTTAGTACCAATGATCGCTGCATTTTTTTGCATCAAGGGCTTTAAGGTTTTGTAATTAGGTTCTACCACGTACTTGCCTTTGTAAACAGCATAATTGATATTGCTTACAACAGGTTTCTGTTTATTAAAATTGTTGATCACAATATTCCTGAATGCAACAGGCCCATGATCTCCCTGCAAATACAATGGGCCCAATGGCACTTCATCATCTGCAATACTGCTGCGTGTGGGACCGGTAAGATCAACATTCTCCTGTATCAACACACCATTCAATGTTACACTCAGCATTTTTGCATTCGCAACTTTTACACCTCCTTCAAACCTTGGCGCCTGGAAGCTGATTTTTACATGTTGCCAAAGGCCAGGAGCCCGGCTCACATTCTGCCTTGGCGCATGTCCTTCGTATCCTTGTTGTCCATCAGGTTTGGTATCATCCCATCTTTCATACACTCCTCCATTGTCACCAGACTGCGGATTTAAAACACCCCAGCTATCCAGCAACTGTACTTCGTACCTGCCCTGTAAATAAATACCGGAGTTTGATCCCTTTGCCATCATGTAGTCCAGTTCTACATCCACATCGCCATGCTGCAGATTGGTAAGCAACTGTGCTCTTGCAGACTCGGTTGGTATGTTCACCAAAATACCGTTGCCATCAGACATGATCAGTGTATTGTCTTTATTAAGATCTGCCTTTACATCACCGGCAATATGCCAGTTGGCACCGGTCTTTTGAAAATCGCTCAAGTCAGACAGGGACAATTTTTGTTGTGCATACAAACTTTGCGAAGCACATAAAGCAATACAGGCAAGCATCTTGCTGATACAAATACTACGGGGAAAAGGCATAAGCAATTTGGTTAATTGGTTTGAAAGTAGGCTTTGACAAATATGAATAAAAAAGCTGGTTTACACTGATACATTATTGACCTTTTATGCAACTATATGAATCAGTTTTCGGCTGCCGGTGATACCACGATTAATCTTGCAGCATGAGGTGGCAGTTTTTTTACTATATACTCATTGGACTGCTGCGGTACTATCGTATCTGTCCAAAAATCAGTTAGTTTAGTTTTTGATGGCAATTGTACTTTCAAATCAATACTGTCTGTTTCACTCCAGTTGAAGAAATAATAATACTGTTTATTGCCCATATCGGTAACGCCTATACGCATTTCAGCATCTAAAAAATGAGCGCCTTTTCCGGTTGGCTGTAATAATTTTTTCAGCATAGACAATTCATGTTCACCGAGGTTGGCAGCTTTATCGCCTGATAGCATTAATCCACCAACAGCATGAATCGCAGTTGCATGAAACATCCATTCGTTTGGAGTGATCGATTTCTCAGCATCGGAGCCTCTATCTGCAGCTAATAAAACACAGTCTGAATCACTGTTCCAAAGCTTTCCATTTTGCCAGCCCCTGTTTAAATTTTCAAATGCAGTTGACTTAATGGTAGCCCAGTCCCTGTTGATATCATTGCTGGTACGCATGGCTGTAACCAAACCAATGGAAGGCCAGATAGGAGCATTGCATCCAAGCACTACCGTATTTTTATCACAGCCTTTTAACACTGCCTCCATACCACGCCTGTATGCTTCAATACGGGTTGCGTTTTTATCATAATGAATACCTCCATGTATAGCAACCCAATAATTCGCATCAAGTTTAAAATAGTTTACACCCCAGTTCTTGCGCATGTACTCGAACATTTTCTGTAGGTATTCCTGCACCTGTGGATTGGTTCCATCCAGCGCATACCATGGGCCATGCCTCCAGCCACCAAAACCAATTTTGGATGACACCAACGGTGATCCATCTGTGTCTTTAATAAACCAATCAGGATGTTCCCTTAATACCCTTGATTTTTTTTCTGCTACAAAAGGTGCTACCCAGATCGCTGGCTCAAAACCTTTGTCCCTGATAGATTGCAGCGATCTCTGCAAATCACCGTAAGCAGGATTTTTATCTAACCAGTCGCCTACAAATGGTTCATAGCCATCATCCAGTTGAATGTATTTTAATGAAGGCATTTTTTTTGAAAACTGGTCAAGATTGTCCTGCATGATTGCCTGGGTAATATCAGGGCCATAACAGTACCAGGAACACCAACCGGTAGGTATTGTGTTTGATTTTATAGAAGGATGATTTTTTGAAATGACTGCAGCCAGTTGTTCAAATAACTCACTGCGATTGTTGCCATTTAAAAAGATAAAATCTTCCATTTGCCAGCTTTGTCCCGGTTGCAATTCCAATCCCTCTGTATCAAATGACACTAGCATTTGATTAGCATCATAACTTATTCTTCCGATAAAACGATTGCAGGATGTAAAACCAAGCAGTAAATGCTCATCTGCTTTGGGGCTGATAGTAAGCACGCCATATGCAGTGGAAAGACCATGTACATTGGGAATCTTGTAATGCGTTTCGTCAGGATATGTTCCAATGTGAACCAATGAATCGAGTGTTCCACCCTTCTGCGCCAGCATTTGAAAACCTTCTCCATACACAGGGCTGGCAGGATTTAATCCATGTTTACTGATGTTGAACAAGATGATGTTGGCAGGATGAAGTGCAGTGGCTCCAACATTCTTAATGGTTGTCTTGCATCTTTCTCCGTCCCATGTTCTTTCTATCTTTAGCTGTTCTGTAGGAATTGGCTTTCCACTTGTATCTTCTGCCATTGATGGCGCTGTTTTCAGGAGTTGAAAAAACGCAGCTGCTTCATCAGGCATTTTGTTATCAGGCTTACCAGCCGGATGATTACTGTTGTTACAACCTTGTATAATGATCAATACAAAACTTGAAACTATTGCAATGGTCAGGATTGCATGAATGGATTTCCTCATAGCCTTTTTTTGGTTTTATTTTTTATTCTACTTGCTAACAATTGATGGCTTACTAATTCGGATTTACCTTAAAGCCTTTAAAAACCGTTGGCAGCCAAACCTGCATCTCTGTTTTACCCCTGTTGTTCCATGAAAAATAAGGAATGGCCTTGATCGCAGTAGTACTGATTTGCAAATCCTTTCCGTCTGCAGATGCAGCAATAGTTTTAGATGAAAACGAGATAGTATTTACGCCACCCAACAAACCTGGCTCATAGTTAACCCTGAATGCCGCATTATCAGGAACAATAAAATTCCATGCCCTATTTGCATTATCAACTCCCTCCACGCAATATACCATTGGTCCGTATTGAAGCGCCACCCTGTCTGTATTTTGTTTTAATTCTGCACGGCTCTGTACCTGTTTTACCTGCATCGGTGTTAAGAGTTCTATTACATCTCCCTGTTTCCATTTTCTTTCTATCACAGCATAGCCGTTCTCTTCTTTGTAAGCAATCGTTTTACCATTTACCGTAATACTGATAGTATCAGCAGTTGGTTGTTTATAAAAATACAATCCACCAGGTGCAGGCTCTTTTAACCAACCGGGTATTCTGAAACGAAGCTGGTAGATCTGGCCGGGCGCTTCTGTTACCATCACGGTGGTTTTGCCATTCCATGGGTAACCTGTTTGCATGGATAAGCCTAGTGTTTTTTTATTGACGGGCAATTTTACATCACTACCAATGTAGAGGTTGATCCAGGCAGCCTTACTGGATTGACTATAAATGTAGTTGCCAACTGAAGAAACCAATCTTGCAATGTTAGAAGGGCAACAGGCTGTACCAAACCATTCCTTACGCTGATGGTTACCCGAAGATGCCAACGGATTGCCATAAAAGAAGTGATCCCCGGAAAGCGACAACCCATCCAGCGCACCATTGTATAAACTTCTTTCCAGCACATCAATATATTTTGCATCACCGGTGAGCATATTCATGCGCTGGTTCCAAAACACCATACCTACCGATGCACAGGTTTCACAATAAGCGGTTTCGTTCGGCAAATCATAGTCCACGCCAAAGCCTTCGTTATCACCCTGTGCACCAATGCCGCCTGTGATATACATATTGCGAAACACCACATCTTCCCAAATGCTGTTCATTGCTTTCACATAGCCCTCATCGTTAGTAACAGCCGCTACATCAGCAGTGCCTGTGTACATGTACATGGCTCTTACCGCATGTCCTGTAATTTCTCTCTGATCTTTTACCGGAACCAGGTCCTGGCAATAAGCAGGATCCTTCCAATCATCCCAAATCACGCCTTTACCGTAACCCTTGCCCCGCTGTTCCAAATACCATTTGGCAAGATCAAGATAACTATGATCTGATGTGAGATGATACAGGCGCATTAAAGCCAATTCAATTTCCTGGTGGCCGCTTACCCAGTGCCTGTTCTGCAGGCGAAAAGTACTGTCGATATGTTTTACAAAACGAATGGCCACATCCAGTAGCTGTCTTTTGCCGGTGGTATTGTAATAAGCAATAGCTGCTTCAATCAGGTGACCGGCGCAATAATCTTCATGCTTCTCCATATCTGTCCAGCGTTTATCTATACCCGTTAGTTCATAGTAAGTATTGAGATAACCATCAGGTAGCTGGGCTGCTGCAATCTTTGCAATCCATTCGTCCGCTTTCTTCTCTATTGCAGGATTGGGATTATTTCTTAATGAATAGGCCATTGCTTCCAGCGCTTTGTATACATCCGAATCATCAAAATAAATGCCTTCATGCTGGCCCTTGTGTGCCGCCGCTTTTTCAAAATTGCGGATGCGGCCGGTTTTGGTTTCAGTGTATAAGATACAGGCATCCAGTGTGCTGGTAGCCACCGTATTCATTCTTCCTTTCCAGAAAGGATCGGTGATCATCACCTGCGAAAAATTAACCGGTGTTAATTTTTGAAGGGATTCCTGGGCGGATAATACAAATGGCGCTACTGTTAAAAAGAGAATACCGTTAAAAGCTTTTTGAATGATGGCTGGCAATGTCATTGTAATTGAATTGAATGAAACAAGAGTGTATAACAATTTTAAACAATCAAATTCAAATTACAATTACTCCTGCCTTTTGCAAAATGAAATTTATTTACGATAACGGGCTACGGATTTAGCGCCGCACTTCAGTTACAGCTATTAAAGCCACTGATTGCGCAATCGGTTGCGCTTTATGCTGAAATGCTTAATTTAGTGCCGGTCAAAACGAATATTCCCCTGTTTTAAATCGCTTGTCAATGATTGTAAAGATTTTTTTCACCACCTGTTTTTTTTTCATTTCAAATTATGTAACTGCACAGGTTCGCCTGCCTTCTTTTATCAGGGATAGCATGGTGCTGCAAAGAGATGCAGTGATTAATATTTGGGGATGGGCATCTGCAGGCGAAAAAATAAAAATCAATTTCAATAAAAACAATTACAGCGCCACCGCATCAGCTTCGGGTGAATGGAAGATACAATTGCAGCCAACAAAAGCTGGGGGCCCATTTAATTTAACTGTTACCGGCAAAAACAAAATCGTTTTAAAAGATGTATTAACAGGGGATGTATTTCTCTGCAGCGGCCAATCAAACATGGTACACCAGATGCGTTTGCATAATATTATGTACGCTGATGAAATTGCCACCGCCAACAATCCCTTTATAAGACAATGCTGGATTCCCAACATCACTAACCTGCAAGGGCCACAAAATAATTTACCGGATGTTTATTGGAAAGCTGTAAACCCAGTTGACATTAACGAATTTTCTGCGGTGGCTTATTTCTTTGCAAAAAAGCTATTTGAAAAATACAAAGTGCCTATTGGCATTATTAACGCAAGCTGGGGTGGTAGCCCAATAGAAGCGTGGATGAGCGAAGAGAGCTTGCAATCTTTTCCTGCTTATATCAATACAGTTAAAAAGAATATAGACAGCAGTTATGCAAATGAAGTGAACAGGCAAGCAGTCGCAGCAAGACAACTACCAACGCCTGCTGATAAAGGCATGGAAGAGAAATGGTATGATGTATCTTATAAACCTAACGGCTGGCGCAGTATTGCTATCCCCGGCTATTGGGAAGACCAGGGTGTAGCTGATGTAGATGGAACTGTATGGTATCGCAGAGTAATTGATATCCCTGCGTCTATGGTGAATCAACCGGCAAAAGTATTTCTTGGCAGAATTGTAGATGCAGATGCACTATACATTAATGGAGAACTGATAGGCACTACCGGTTATCTATATCCGCAAAGAAGATATGCTGTAGAATCGGGTGTTTTAAAACCAGGCAAAAATATTTTCACTATCCGGGTTAGCAACTATGCAGGCAAGGGTGGCTTTGTACCTGATAAACCCTATTATGTTACAGCAGGAAAAGACACAGTAGATCTAACTGGTTACTGGCAATATAAAGTGGGCCAGGTAATTGATAAAAGATTTTCTGCTCCACTCCCATCTGGCATTGCTTTGCAAAACCAGCCCGCTGCATTGTTTAATGCGATGCTGAGTCCGCTGATTAGTTATTCCATCAAAGGCTTTGTT
>CAZDHQ010000157.1:0-8289 GCA_964505135.1 uncultured Ferruginibacter sp. | reverse complement strand
AAGAATCCATGGGCTGCAGGCGCTGGCTGTTATATGCATCAGTTAAATCTTTTCCTTTGCTTGTATTAAAACTCACTTCCAGTTCCTGGTCTTCTTTTTTAAAAGTTCTTTTATAGTTCAATGATGCATCTGCATTGTGGAACTTAAAGGTGTTAGACGAATTGAATTTGGTGAACACATCAGGTGCAATACCATTTTTATCTGGCTGCAATGTTTGATCTGTATTGCCGTTGCCACTGAATTTAAAAAAGTTAAAAGAAATATTTCCTGTAAGGCTGTTGTATTTTTTATATGTCCAGTCAAAGCCGGTACCGGTTTGCAACCCCTGGCGTATAAACCGGCTGCGGTTTACCTGGTGCAAGGTGCTCACTGTATCACCATCCGTTGTTACCCTTAAGTTATCAGAACTGCTGTTAGATGGCAAACGCTTGTTGCCGCTCACAAATGCATTTACACCAAAATTATTTTTACGGGCATTCAAATTCAAAGACCCGTTCTCCTGCCTTGTGCCGGCAGATAAAGAAAGATTGCCATTGTATCCCCGAGTATTGTTCTTTTTTAAAATGATATTGATGATACCGCCCAATCCCTGTGCATCATACTTGGCACCGGGGTTAGTAATTACTTCAATGCTTTTGATCTGGCTGGCGGGAATACTCTGCAATACATCCGCAATGTTACTCCCAAATGCAGACGATGGTTTTCCATTAATTAAAAAACGAATACCGGAACTGCCGGACAACTGCACATTACCATCTGCATCCACGGATACCTGTGGCACTTTTTTCAGCACATCTGTTGCCACACCACCCTGCGAACTCACATCTTTCTCCGCATTAAAAACCATTTTATCAATCTTGTTTTCAATCAGTTTTGTTTTGGAACTCACCACTACTTCCTGCAGGGTTTCTTTTTTCTGCACCAGTGCAATATCCTTCAGGTTGATGATGGCATTCTTCTTATCAATCACCAGGTCTTTTTTGGTGTAAGTAGTATAACCAATATTCTCAATCACCAGTGTAAAATGCCCCGCCGGAATTTCAGCTAAAGTGAAACTGCCGGTATTGTCAGTAGTCGTCCCGGTAAGTGGTTTGGTCTCATCCTTAATAAAGATGGTTACGGTAGCGTATTCAAGCGGCGTCTTAGTATCAGCATTGGTAACGGTACCGGTTATACTATTGTTACCCGTGGTTTGGGCATACAGTATATTGGTAATTGTAACAACAAAAAGCAGCAGCAGTAATTTTTTCATCAAAAGATTTTAAAGCAGTTGCAAATGTCTGCTTCCCTTTTGTATAAACCTTTAAGCAAGCGGGGAAATAACAAATTATTGTGTAAGTGGTAATATGTTTTGGCAGGCGGTGTTAATGACTAAACCGTAAATTTCATATAAAACAACCTCTGCCCGGTACTTGTGCAGGTTCAGTTGAGTCATAGTGTTTGTATTATTGATATATCAAAAAATGAAACCAGTTCATCTCAACGTTTCGTCAGCATTAATTGCCGCCTGTGTACCACCAGGTTTTGTGTAAACAATAAGCCGACACATTGCACTATATTTAAACATGCTTCAATCAAAACAACTCTCTTCCACATTCCAGCGTGTTCAATCCATTGATGTATTAAGAGGATTGGTAATGGTCATCATGGCGCTGGATCATGTACGGGATTTTTTTAGTTACACCACTATTCGCCCCAACGATCCCACCCAAACATCCGTGCTGCTGTTCTTCACCCGGTGGATCACCCATCTCTGTGCACCCACTTTTGTATTTCTATCAGGCATCAGTATTTACTTGTATTATAAAAAAATTGGCAGCCTTAAAAAAACAAGCAGGTTCCTTGCAACAAGAGGACTCTGGTTAATAGCAGTAGAAATTTTTGTCATCAGCTTTATCATCACACAGGGCTACCAGCTCACTTTGCTGGAAGTGATCTGGGCCATCGGTTGCTCCATGCTATTGCTGGCTGCATTGATTTTTCTTCCCCGCTGGCTGCAAATCACATTGGCATTGGCCATGATACTTGGGCATGATGCACTGCCACCTGTTGGGCAGGTTTCTGTCAGCAATATTGTATTCGCTTTATTGCACAACATGCCATTCTTTATTGACAAGCCTGCTGTACTCGTGTCTTACACCATCGTACCATGGGTAGGTGTAATGCTGTTGGGCTATGCCATTGGGCCATGGTTTAATTATGAACCAGCCAAAAGAGATCAACTCTTATTAAGATCAGGCATTGTCGCACTTATAGTTTTTATTGCACTCAGGTTAATCAATGTATATGGAGACCCGGTGCCCTGGGCGGTGCAGCCCCGTGGAAGTATGTATACCTTCCTTTCATTTTTAAACATATCTAAATACCCACCTTCTCTTTTATTCTTAAGTGCCACGTTGGGCATCGCCTGCTTATTGATGGTGTTCTTAAACAAAATCCCAGTGGCGCTGCAGCAGTTTTGTATGGTGTATGGCAAGGTGCCCTTCTTCTACTTTATACTACATCTTGCAGTCGTTAGTTTGGGCGCTTGTTTATGGACCTACTTTGCATTTGGTAAAGCAGTCAATCTATCTTTTGAAAACGCAGCCAACTGGCCACCAGCCTATCATCCCAATTTAGGCAGGGCGTATTTTGTTTGGGCATTGGTGGTGCTGTTGCTTTATTATCCGTGCAGGTGGTATGGAAGATACAAGGCAAAGAGTAAGGCTTGGTGGGTGTCTTACTTATAGTGAGATGGTGAGAGAAGATTTGGGGCTGTGAGCAGTTGAGCATGGGTCAGCTTTGATTCCGGCTGTCCGCTGTAAGTCCTCGCCACAAAGCCAACTCACAAACCTTCAGCTCCGGGCTTTCCGCTTCCATCCGGCAGCCATTGAACAAATAATCTTTGTTCAACAAGAAACCCAGCTACTTAACATCAACAATCTTTGTAACCGCTCTATCAAATTGCATAGTATAGTAAAGAGCAGTTTGATATTTTCCGTCAAGCTCAATACGATTACAAACATTTACGTACAGGGAGTTTGAATCTAGTGAATCGATTTGGTAGAAGTAGAAATGATCTTGCTTAAAAAGTTTTTTGTTGATTGTATACAAAACCCGGCTTTTCTGGGCCAAGGATTCAACCTTATATTGAAGTTCTCGATACATATCTAGCTCTTCATAAAATTTATTTCGCCAATCTTTGCCATGTACTTGGGCGATTGATTTACCCACAAATTCGTTCACGTGATTGATACTGTCCCGTAAGCGCTGAGGGGGTACACAACCTCCAGCCCATTTGAAATAAAAGCCATATTTCTTAGCTGCTGCATTTCTTGCGTTCAGTTCGCTTTCATCAGGCAAGCCGGTTAGCAGAAATGCAGGCGAATTATCTACTAAAATGTTCCTGTAATGATAGGTCGTTCCAGAATGGCATGACAATAATAGAAGCAATGGAAGGCAAATACTTAACCGCTTTCTCATTGAGCGTTTTAAGGTAAGATGCAAAGATGGATGATCTCCATATCTCTATGAGAAGGATTGATTCTACAGATTATAGCGCTAGATTTTATTGCTTATTGATTGCGTCGGAATTTCCGTAATCTCAAATTTTTTACTCATAAATTTTTCAAAGCGTTTCCTGCTCATTTTGTTGTTATGCGATTGAAACCAAATCATCACAACAACTAATATCAACAGGAGAAGAAAAATGAAAACATTTGTTATGATATCTGCAGAAGAAATGACATTAATTAAAAACAATCCAATAAATATTGGGGTTAGCAACGATAGATAAAAATAAAATAGTGCCTGTGTTTTTATTGTTACAATGGTATAGCCAGCTTCTTCCTGCAAAAAACCTTTGAGGCTTCCTGCATAGCCCTTCGTCCAAATATAACCGGTGTTATAAAGCTTAAACTCTGCGGATTTATAATAATCCAATTCTAATCCATATTCAGATGTGTAAATAGTGAATTGAGGAAGGGTGCTAACTTGGGCTATAATGTCGCTACTGGCAGCTTTTACTTTGTATTGAGACTGCTGTAAAGTGAAAGCATTCTCGAATATTTCTATCAGGTTCATCTTATCTTTTTCACTCGTTGTAATGCTTCAAGTATTCTGTCCTTGGATCTATTGTCACTAATTTATCTAAGTCAGCCCATTCATAGCCATATTCAAGTGGAGCTATTGGATATTCAGTATGGTCCAACACATATTGTTGATCTTCAAAACTTGCAGGAAAAGGGAAGGCTTCAATATATTGCCTATCCAGCTTAAGAAGTAGTGCATCTAATGTTTGCTTGTCAAATTTTTTGTAGTTTGTTAATAAAAAGTCACCAAACATTTTAAAAACTACAGTTGCATATTCAAATGGTGCTATCGTTTGGTCTATGTCATCTGCTATAACCATCATTGTTGCCCATTGCTCAATTCTCTCGAATGTTCTAAAGCCTCTCTGAGAAAAAAATAGCCTGGTGCTGGTTGCAAATGGGCTTGTGTAAGGAAATGTTCTTTTAGGAATAGAGAATGAAAAAGAAAAAGTTAGCCTGTAAACATACTTATCGCTTTGCATAACTTTAGAGGGCTTCAGTAAGTTATCATTAATAAACTCAATAACATATTCACTCACTTTATGAGAAACACGGGGTCTTGTTAAAAGACTTTTGTAGTCTGGGCTAAAGCTTCTTTGTATTATAAAAGGCATAGGAATTAATTGTTGATCAAAGGCTAATAAGACCTTTTATATAAATGATTGTTCCCAACAGGTTTTTAAGATCTAATATTTGGAAAAATATTGCAAGTTATTAATTAGTTTTCTTCAAAATAATCGCTATCAATACGCTTGACCTCATAATTATTTACACTTGTTACTCCAAGATTATAATCGATCATAAATTGAGCTAATTGTTCTCCATCGATAAGTACTATTTTAGTTTCATTTTTTGGAATATACTCTAAAGCGTCACGAGTGAAAGATGACGTAGTTATAAAAATCCCCTTTTTGGCGCCTTGGCCGGCGAGAGCTCCAACGAACTTATGAAGCTCAGGCCTTCCCACAACATTACCTGATTGCCACCGTTTAGCCTGAATATAAATTATATCAAGCCCTAGTTTGTCCTCTTTGATTGTTCCATCGATACCTTCATCACCACTCTTACCAATTGCTTTTCCCGCATCTTTAATTGAGCCTCCATATCCCATTTTAACCAACAACTCTACAACTAGTTTTTCAAAAAATGTCGGTGATAAACCTAAAACTTTATTTATCAAATCCTGTGCAATAGACTTTCTAATTTTTTGATAAGCTGTTTCGAGTGCTTCTTCCGGTGTCTGTGAGCTGTCATCATTTTCGTCATTTCCGATTGCGTCCTCTTCTTTCTTGGGAGATTGGAATGCAATAAATTCTGCGAACTGTTTTAAAAACTTAACATCAATAGACTGCGGTTTAGACTTCAAAACTTCAATCCCTCTAGCAGTTATAAATACTACACCTTGTTTTGGACTGTCAATGAGACCTGCCTTTTTCAAATAGGTTTTAGCCCAAGCGGTTCTATTATAAAATACTGGTGCTGCACCGCTTGGCAACAATTCTTTCCTTTCATCTTCGCTAACTCCAAGTTGTATGGCCAATTCATCAGTTACATCTCTCATCTTATATTCCTTTCCATCAGAAATATATTTAAGTAAAGGGAGCATTATAGATTGATAGTCGGGTATCATTATGATCGGGTTGAATGGTTAAGATTTAATAAGGTTTGCGTGTCCCCGTAAAATTATATTAATAGCTTTAAGGCGCCGAATTAAAATTTATAATTTGAAAATACACAATTGACTTTGTAATATTATTAATCTAGTACTATCATTTCCCATTTCCACTTCCTCAATCCCCCACCTTTTCTCTATATTTGATCAACTCAATTTCATCACCTCACATGCGCTGGCTGCCACATTTATACGTTCTCCTTTTTGTTCTTGCTTTTAGCAGTTGCTCCACCAATATGCCGGATGATGTAAAAGAAGCATACCACCAACTGCCGGGTAAACTGGATTACAACCTTCATGTAAAGCCCATCCTGTCTGATAAATGCTTTGCCTGTCATGGCCCGGATAAGAATAAACAAAAGGCTGGCTTGCGTTTAGACATTGCGGATGATGCTTATGATGAACTGCCCGAAAGTCCCGGCAAATATGCGATTGAGCCCGGTAATCCCGATGGCAGTGAAGTCTATCACCGCATTCTTTCGGCTGATCCAAACTATATGATGCCCACACCTGCATCGCATCATACACTATCGGCTTATGAAAAAGCCGTGCTCATTAAGTGGATTGAGGAAGGCGCTGAATACAAACCGCACTGGGCTTTTGTAGCACCCACCAAACCGGAAGTGCCCGATATCTCCAGCAGCAAATGGACCATTAATAATCCCATTGACAATTTTGTGTTGGAAAGATTGCAAAAAGAAAAGCTGCAACCATCCAAGGAAGCATCCAAAGAAATATTGCTGAGAAGGTTGTACCTGGACCTAACCGGCCTCCCTCCCACTCCTGCACAAATAGACCAGTTTTTAAATGATCAATCTCCCAATGCGTATGAAAAGCAGGTGGATCAATTATTGGCTTCACCGCATTATGGCGAGCGTATGGCAACGGACTGGCTGGACCTTGCACGCTTTGCAGACTCACATGGTTACACAGTGGATCGCTTAAGAGATATGTCGCCGTATAGGGATTGGGTGATCAATGCATTTAATAAGAATATACCTTATGATCGTTTTGTAACAGAACAACTGGCCGGCGACCTGATGCCGCAGCCAACAAAGGACATGCTGATCGCTACAGCCTTTAACCGCAACCATGCACAAAACACCGAAGGCGGCATCGTGGAAGAAGAATTTCAAACAGAATATGTAGTGGATCGAACCAATACATTTGGCAATGCCTTTTTAGGTTTAACCGTGGGCTGTGCCAAATGCCATGACCATAAGTATGATCCCATCACACAAAAAAATTATTACGAGCTGTTTAGCTTTTTCAATAATGTGAAAGAAGCAGGGCAAATTGCTTTTAGTGATGCCATGCCCACACCTACGATGTTATTACCTACTGCAGAAAAAGAAAAAGTATTGCAGTACATTAACAATAACATCAACGAACAAACGAAAAAAATAAACGCCGTAAAAGACAGCGCTGCAACAGCATTCAATCAATGGCTGGCACAAAAGAAATACAAAGCGCTGGCGAATGAATCCATCCCTAAAGCAGGACTACAGGCCAATTTTAATTTTGACAATGGTTCACTCAGCAACAGCATTAAGCCAAATCAAAAAGGTAATATGCTTACGGAAACTGCCAGGCCGGGCGCCCCTGCTGTGTTTGTAAATGGCTATAAAGGCAAGGGCCTGCAATTGGATGGCGATACCTGGTTTAATATGGATGGCGTTGGCATCTTTAGAAAATCAGACCCTTTCACCATCAGCATACAGGTGCTGATTCCAAAAGATATGAAGGAAGGTGTGATCTTTCACAAGAGCCAGGCAGAACGTTTGTACAATTTCCGTGGCTACCATCTCTACTTAAAAAATAACAGGCTTGAGTTAACAATGGCACACACTGCTCCGTCTGATGCCATTACCAAACTAACGGTGGATACTATCCCAAGAGAAAAATGGATACAGCTAACCGTTAGTTATGATGGTTCTTCCAAAGCAGCCGGACTAAATCTTTATATGAACGGTCAGCCCATGCGAATGAAAACCGAAATGGATGCATTGACCAAGGACATCTTATTTGAAAACAATAACTTCCTCACTTCACATGGCCAGCCTTCGTTACAAATTGGTGCCTGGTGGCGTGGACTTGGTTTTAAAGGTGGCAAGATTGATGACATCGTTGTTTATAACCGGCAGTTGAGTGACTATGAAATTGCAGTATTGGCAGGAATAAAAAATTGGTCGGCCATTGCAGCCAAAGAACCTGCTGCATTGACTGCCGAAGAGACCAATGCATTGCATGCTTATTATTTATCCGTAAACAATCCATCTTTTATTGAAGCAAACAAAAGCTTGCAAAAACTAAGAGCTGAGCTGGCTGACTCCACCGAAAACATACAGGAGCTGATGGTGATGAGAGAAATGCCCGAGCCGAAAAAAACATACATCCTCAAACGTGGCAACTATGATATGCCCGGAGATGAAGTGCATCCAAACACACCGGAGTTTTTATTACAATTCCCTGATAAATTTCCGAAGAACAGGCTTGGCCTTTCCCAATGGTTGTATAAAAAAAAAAATCCATTGACAGCAAGAGTTG
>CAZDHQ010000156.1:0-8300 GCA_964505135.1 uncultured Ferruginibacter sp. | reverse complement strand
ATCCTTAATAGCAATCTTGAGTTCCCCTTTGTTAAAATCAATTCACGCTGCATCGCAATAAAAGGTTCAAATAATTTAATAATGCAGAAAAAATACATGAAAATTACCGAACCTTTCCACTTGGCTGTAAATAAAAATACAGTAATGTCTTCTGCCTTTACCAACATGAAGAAAAGCAATGGAAAAGAAACGAATGCTACAATCTTGCTGCTTTTTTTGACTGCATTGCTTAGCTGTACGGGGTCATCCTGTAATTTTGAAAAAACAGGCATCGACATTCGCAGTACTACTTTTTGAATAACACTTGAGATCAGCTCGGGAAACCTATTACCACGGTTGAATAAACCTAACTGTTCTTTTGAGTAAGAACGACCAACTACAAAATTGTTAAACTGCTGTATTATAAAATAAAAAATACTGCTGAATAATACATTTAAACCATAGGGAATAACAGGCTTTACCGAACTATATGAGAAAATGAGCCTTGGATACCACGATGCTCTAATCCAGTAAAAAAGCAACATTACAATTTGGTAGGATAATGCTGAATATACCAGCGACCAAACACCAAAGCCATTCATTGCAAACAAAACACCACTTATACCACTTATCCAGGATGCAGATATTTTAGCAAAAGAGATCTTTTTAAACTGCAGCTCTTTCATTAATAATATTTGCTGTATCTGCCCAAGCGCTGTCAGCGTAATACTTATAGAAACTACTCTTAACAGTGGGATTAATGCATCATCCTTAAAAAAAGCTGCTATAATAGGTGCAAACGCAGATATAAGGAGCGTCATTAACAGCCCCAGGCCGAGATTGATATAGAAAATAGTGCTTACCTGGGTTTCACTAATGTCTTTTTGGCGAATAATTGTTTTCTCGAAACCTCCATCAGTAATAGCTGCTGAAATACTGGTAAAAATAGTAGTGATGGCAATAAGACCGTAATCTCTTGGATCCAGAATTCTTGCAAGCACAATACTTACAAAAAACTGTACAAGCTGCATAGAAAAGGTTTCCATTAAAGACCATAGAGAACCTTTGATTGCTTTTGATTTTAAGTCCTTATTTTCTGCCATAAATTTTTGAGAGCGTAACAACGTTATAACGCCTGCAATTAGTTTTGTAAGCGGCCAACCATTTCACAATAACGCACAGGCTTGTAAAATATGATAATCACTAATTAAAACAGTACCAAATAACACGGATCATCAAAAAATAATGTATCCCGGATACATGTTAACATCAAAGTAACAAGCTGCGTGGCCTGTTAAAAAAAAACCGGGTGAAGCAGCACCCGGTTATCTATCTGTAGTTATGTGTTTACTTCACTTTTGCTATCAAACCCTTGAAAGTCTCCGGCTCATTCATCGCCAAATCAGCCAATACCTTACGGTTGATATCAATGTTTTGAGCAGCCAGCTTATGGATAAACTCGCTGTAAGTTAAACCTTCAGCTCTTACTGCTGCATTAATACGAGCAATCCATAGAGAGCGGTATTCACGCTTCTTTAATTTACGGCCAACGTAGCTGTACGTTAAACCTTTCTCCATTACGTTTTTCGCAACAGTATATACATTTTTTCTTTTACCGTAGTAACCTTTTGCTGCTTTAAGCACCCTTTTTCTTCTGGCTCTTGATGCTACTGCATTTTTTGAACGTGGCATATCTTAATCTTTTTAATTTTTTTGAAATAAAAAATAAATCCCTGGCAGAGATTATCCTCTCAACCTTAGCAAACGCATTACAAATGCCTGCTGTGTTGGATGAACCGTACCATCCTTACGCATTGCACGCTTACGCTTGGTTGATTTTTTTGTTAAGATGTGACGTTTGAAAGGCTTTTGGAAAGTAATTAACCCGGTGCCTGTAACCTTAAAGCGCTTTTTTGCGCTTGAGTTTGTTTTAACTTTTGGCATTTTAATAACTTGTGTAGTTACTCCCTGCTGGCGGCTCCGAACAGACGGAACACTTTTTGGGCCTTGTGGGAAATGTCGAAAAAGGGTTATTCTTTTTCGGGCGGCAAAACTAATGTAATTTTCTATAAAAACAGCGGCCAATTTGATATTCTTAGCCTTTGAATGCAAATAAAAGGTGGGAGCCATTGACTCCCACCAGTTTATTTAGAGAAACCGCTTAAGGTTTTTCAGCAGTTTTTACTTTTTTCTGGCTTTTAGGTGCAAACATTACCAGCATCCTCTTGCCCTCCATTTTTGGCATACCTTCCAGTGTGCCCACGTCTTTTAAACGATCTGCAAATTTCAGCAGCAGCAATTCTCCTCTTTCTTTGAACATAATTGCACGGCCTTTAAACTGCACATGTGCTTTTACTTTATTGCCATCCTGCAAAAACTTTTCTGCATGCTTACTTTTGAATTCAAAGTCGTGGTCATCTGTATTCGGCGTAAATCTTACTTCTTTTACCTCACTGGTTTTTGACTTAGCCTTCATCTCCTTTTTCTTCTTCTTTTCATCATACAGGAATTTATTATAGTCAATAACCCTGCAAACCGGAGGATTGGCACCGGGAGAAATTTCCACTAAATCAAGCGCTAACTCCTGTGCAATTTTTAACGCATCCTGTGTGGGATAAACTCCCTGCTGAACATTGTCTCCTACTAACCTAACTTCCGGAACCCTGATCATATTATTGGTGCGGTGTTCCTGTTGCTGTTCTTTCTTAAAACGTGGATTAAATGCTCCACGGGGCCCTTTTGGAGGAAATGACATACTCAAGTTACCTGTATTTTACAATCGGCTTTTTTGTAAAAGATGGCAGGCGGTTGTTTGTTTTTTTATTAATGCCGAAATTTTGTTGTTGCCTTGATGCTGCACTTTCGCCGCACCTATAGCTTTGTAAATATAGCTTTTTATTCAATTGCACTTTTACTTTTCACTTCTTCGTTTACCATTTCGATAAATTCCTGAACTGTCTTCACTCCAATATCTCCCTTACCCTGGCGGCGAACTGCCACTTTACCTTCATTCATTTCTTTCTCTCCTATCACAAGCATCAGAGGCACTTTGGCTAATTCGGTGTCCCTGATTTTCTTTCCAATTTTTTCATTCCTGTCATCTATCTCAGCCCTCACATCATTTGCTTTTAACTGGGTTGCTACCTGCTCTGCATAAGGAATAAACTTATCACTAATAGGCAGTAGTTTCACCTGTGTAGGTGTTAACCACAAAGGAAATTTCCCGGCACAGTGCTCAATTAATACCGCCACAAAACGCTCCATACTACCGAAGGGTGCCCTGTGAATCATTACTGGCCTGTGTTTCGCATTGTCTTCTCCAATGTAGGTAAGATCAAAACGCTCCGGCAAATTGTAATCCACCTGTATGGTTCCCAATTGCCATTTACGGCCAATGGCATCCCTCACCATAAAATCTAATTTCGGGCCATAAAATGCGGCTTCGCCATATTCAGTAACAGTTGTTAATCCTTTTTCCGCTGCTGCTTCAATGATGGCCTGCTCTGCCAATTGCCAGTTTTCATCACTACCAATATATTTTGACCTGTCTTCCTGATCCCTGAGCGATATCTGTGCAGTATAATCAGTAAAGCTTAAAGACTTGAAAACATACAGCACAAGGTCAATCACTTTTTTAAATTCTTCTTTTACCTGGCTGGGCATACAGAACAAATGTGCATCGTCCTGGGTAAAACCTCTTACACGTGTGAGACCATGTAGTTCTCCATGCTGCTCATAACGATACACAGTTCCAAACTCGGCTAAACGCAAAGGTAAATCTTTGTAACTCCGAGGAGAAGATTTGTATATTTCACAGTGATGTGGACAGTTCATTGGTTTTAATAAGAACTCCTCCCCTTCCTGCGGTGTTTTAATCGGCTGAAAACTATCCTTACCATATTTTTCATAGTGGCCGGAAGTAACGTACAAGTTCTTATGACCAATATGCGGCGTAATCACTGGCAGATATCCCACTTCCATCTGTGCTTTTTGCAAAAACTGCTGTAGCCGTTCTCTCAGCATAGCACCTTTGGGCAGCCACATAGGCAAGCCCATTCCCACTTTTTCTGAAAATGTAAACAATTCCAGCTCCTTACCCAACTTTCGATGATCTCTTTTCTTTGCTTCCTCCAGCAAGGCCAGGTGTTCATCCAATTCCTTTGCAGAAGGAAATGTAACACCATAAATGCGGGTGAGCATTTTATTCTTTTCATCGTTCAGCCAATATGCTCCGGCAATATTAGTAAGCTTAATAGCTTTAATAAAACCGGTGTGTGGTATATGAGGCCCACGACAGAGATCAGTAAAATTTCCCTGTGTATAAAAAGTGATCTTACCATCTTCCAGCCTGTCAATAATGGCCAGTTTGTATTCATCTCCTTTTTCAGTAAAATATTTTAATGCATCCGCTTTGCTTACATCTTTTCTTACAAAAGTTTCATTCTGCTTTGCTAGCTCCAGCATCTTTGTCTCCAGCTTTGCCAAATCTTCTTCACTAATGGTTCTGTCACCCAGGTCAACATCATAATAAAAACCTCTTTCTCCTGGAGGGCCATACCCAAATTTTACACCTGGGTAGTAATGCTCTAGTGCCTCTGCCATTAGGTGGGCAGAAGAATGCCAGAAGGTTGCCTTGCCATCTTCATCATTCCAGGTAAGCAATTGCAGTGTAGCATCTGTTTTGATTGGTCTTGATAAATCCCAAACCTCTCCATTAATTTTTGCCGCCAGCACTTTCCTGGCAAGACCTTCGCTAATGGACTTTGCTACGTCCATCGCAGTTACGCCACTCTCATATTCCCTTACCGCTCCGTCCGGCAATGTTACCTTTATCATATTTACTCAGCTTTATACTATTTTTAAGGCGCAAAATTAACGAACTATTGGCGAAGGAAAAACTTATCCAAAATAACTTTGCTTTTTGCATCAGGTGAACCAATACAATTGATCGTTTTTGAAAAGTGAAAGTTTGATATGAAAAAAACTATACTCTTTGTTATTGCAGTGTTTTGCGGGCTTGCGTCTTTTGCACAAAAAATCAACGGACAGTGGAGGGGATTTTTTGACAGCAACAATGATATCATTTTAAATGGGAACAGCAGCAGTACAGAGTATGTGCTGGAACTGGAAATTAACAAAACCAAAGTTACCGGCTTTTCTTACTCCTACTTTTATGGCAGGAAATACTATGTGATTTGCAAACTGGATGGGGTTTATTATCCGGCCAACAAGAGTATCAAAGTAACAGAAACAGAAAGGATAAAAGGCAACACACCTCCTGATTTCACAGATTGCCTGCAGGTACATTATCTTACTTACGGAAAAGACAAAGACCAGGAAGAACTAACAGGCACCTGGAAAACTGCTCCAGGTCAGCGTGGCAGCTGTGGCGAAGGAAATACTACCCTTATAAGACGCACTTTGAGTAAAGACCTGGCAAGCTTTAACAAGCCAAAAGAAACACCACCTGCGGTTGCAAAAAAGACACCTTCCAGGCCAAAAACAATAGCACCATTAACTGCTAATAAGGCACCGGAAAAAACTAAAGTGATACCACCACCACCAACTGTAGTAAAAAATAATCCTGTTACCAAGCCCAAGGCTGCACCTGAAAACAAACCGGTGCCACAAAAAACGGTAACGGCGCCTCCAATTGTAAAAGCCAGCCCTGAAAAACAAGACTTACCAAAGGCAAAGGCTGATATTGCAGAGACGATAAAACCAGAAAATAAGGTACAGCTCCCTTTAGCAGGCTTTGAAAAAAGAAATACAGAATTGCTTAAAACCATTAATATAGAAAATGATAAGTTCCAGGTAGACCTGTATGACAATGGAGAAGTAGATGGAGACAGTGTTTCGCTTTTTTACAATGGCAAATTAATTCTCTCTCATAAAATGCTGACAGAAAAGCCTATCAGCATTACCTTAGATGCTTCCACCGGAAAACAGATCAATGAACTAACCATGTATGCAGACAACCTGGGAGAAATTCCACCAAATACTGCATTGATGGTAGTAACCGATGGCAATAAGCGCTATGAAGTACGCATCTCTTCTGACTACAAAAAGAGCGGCACCATTCATTTTGTTCATGGTGATAAAACACAATAATTGCCACTGGAGAACGTTTAAAGGAGTAAAAATCCAATTTCTGTGAAAAGAAATTTACTCCCACTTACCATTTTGCTGGGTATTGTTGTTTCAGCCTCACTTTATAGCTGCAAAAAAGGTATAAAAGATCCTGTAACGTTAGATAATGCAGCAGGTCACTGGGATATTCATGGTGTGAGATACAACATTTACTATGGAACACCCGAGCCTGTTGATAGCACTGTTCCATGGGTTAACGATACAAAAAGGTTCGTAACTTTTGATGGGCTCTCTCAGATTCAGTATTGCTTCAACACTAACACAGCTTCCAATGGCGAATACACTTTTATCGGCAAAGATTCAATTGCAATAAGCCTGAATGGAGAAACACTGAGGTGGAAAATCATGCTGCTGACCCCTACCAATTTTAATATCGAAAGAACACTTACAAATAGAAGTGCATTTCCCGGTGCTACAAAAGTAATAATGTACCAGGGTTTTGTACGCTAACGTAATCCTTACCTTAATATAAAACTAAACCTTGAAGAGAACCCATTACGGGTTCTTTTTTATAATTTAAAATTGAGCGTAACTGCCGGAATAATGGGGAAAAGACTTACCTGCTTTGCCTGCACTTTTAAAGTGCCATTGGCTGCACTTCCTTCCTGGTCAAAATAAATGAAGTAAGGATTTTTCCTGCTGTACACATTATACACACTAAACACCCACTCTATTGGATGCTTGCGCTTTTCATTTCTTTTAGGAGAATTGATGGCTGAAAAATCAAGCCTATGATAAGATGGCAACCTGTATTGATTAATTCGGCTATACTCCTGCGTTAGTACCCCATTTACAAAATAAAAACGCTGAGGTAGCGTGGCTGCATTGCCGCTTCCATACACAAAACTTGCACTGAGTTTCCAACGTTTGTTAAGTTCATATAAACCCACTATGCTTAAATCATTTCGTCTATCATACTTGGCAGGATATTTATCTCCAAAATTCAGTTCAGGAAATTTTCGCCACGTCCAGCTTAATGTATAACCAATCCATCCTGTTAATCTTCCTTTTGTTTTATTCACAAAGAACTCCGCTCCATAGCTCCATCCTTTACCAAATGTGAAAGAATTCTCCGTATCTTCTAATGTGTTTGGCGTGTATCCTTCTTCGTATTCAATCTGGTTTTGCATGTCTTTATAATACAGCTCTACCGATGTTTCCCATGTATTATCTTTAAAGTTTTTAAATAACCCCAAAGCATATAGCCAACTTATCTGCGGTTTCACTTTATATGTGCTGGGCACCCATAAATCTGTAGGCAAAGAGGTACCTGCATTGCTTACTAAATGGATGTATTGAAAATTTTTAGTAACGGAAGCTTTAATAGATGTTTCATCATTCAACGCATAACGAAGGGTGAGTCTCGGTTCAAGGCCACCGTACGTCTTTACCGGCTGGCCTGCACCATAAACGATACTATCCTTCCTGTTTCCATCTGCATCAGTTTCGTAAATTTTATATTTGCCAATTTGCTGAAACCAACTGTAACGGATACCCGCATTTATTTTCAGTTTATCACTTATCTCCCAATCATCCTGTACATACAAAGCTGCTTCATGTGCAAATTTTGTTTGTGCGTTCAACGGTTTAAACTGAACGGTATCCTGGGAACCACTTACTACAGAAGGCGTGAATTTATGATAGGTATAAAATCCGCCAAATTTTACTTTATGCCCTGTGTAAGGATATAAATCAAAGTCTTGCTTAAGACTCAAATCTCTAATTCCGGATGCTAGTTTCACATCAAAATTGTTTTGAGCAGCATTGAAGGTAAAATTGTAATTATTAAATACGGCCGTGGTATTACCAAATAATTTTTTATTGAAAATATGATTATACCGAACTGTACCAGTTGCATTGCCCCATGGAATATTTACATCCAGGCTTTGTTTGCCATTTACAAAATCAAATACATCTCTTCCAAAATAACCACTGATATACAACCTGTCTTTTTCAGAAAACTTATAATTCATTTTTGCATTCAGGTCGTAGAAATAATAGCCTGAACCATTGAATGCACTTGTCTTCTTGATAAATGGTTTTGCCAAAGCATCTGCATAGGTTCTTCTTGCAGAAATAATGAAAGAAGCTTTTTCTTTTTTAATCGGGCCCTGAATAGAAACACGGGAAGCGATTAATCCAATACCTCCATCCACTTGCAATTTTTTATC
>CAZDHQ010000155.1:0-8306 GCA_964505135.1 uncultured Ferruginibacter sp. | reverse complement strand
GTAGATGTTAATGAAGCTTCCGTCCAGTACAAACTTTGCCCAACTGTTTATATCATAAGTAAGTACTAACCGGTTGCGGAACATCTGCTCGTTTTGGTAATAATTGTTATTGTAGAGGTTAAACCAAAATCTTGATTCAGGAGCCTTATTAGGCTCTGCATTATTGGTGGGGTCTGGCGTACCACCAAAGATGCTGGTGTATTTATCCTGCTGCATCCAGTATTTGGTATCATAGTTACGTGGTAGCACCCAGGTATACATGTGGCCGATATTATAGGAGCCAAATGCATCAAGGCCACCTAACCGGGGAGGATTTTTTCCATTGAAACTGGTAAAGGCAGAACTGATATCAATGCTTAACCGGTTGGAAATTTTATGTGTTACCCTGAGATCAAAAGCGTTTTTCTTAAGGGTATTGTTGAAGTAAATACCTTTTGCATCATTGTAATTGTAAGATAACCGAAAAGAAGACCGGTCGGTGGCGCCGTCCAATGCTATGTTAGTGTTAGTACCGGCTCCTGTTTGGTAAGCATCCAGGAAGTTATTGGGTTGGGCAACATATTTCGTTATAGTGCCATCATAGTTTACTACTTCCTGGCCTGCCAGTCTTGGGCCCCAGTTTTCACCCTCTCTCTGGATTTGCCTGTCAATATAAGGTTTGCCGGTGGCAGGGTCAACTGGAAACACTTTGGTTGTCCAGTTTTGATCAGGGCCGTAGTTAGGATCCCTGTTATCTGTAAAAAATGCACCTACACTTCCTCCGCCAAATTCATTTTGAAATTCCGGTCCTGCGTAAGGCTGAGTAATATTAACTGTTTGATTGAGCGTAACTCCAAGGCCTTTACGCTGGCTTCCCTTTTTAGTGGTGATCAGTACCACACCATTAATAGCCCTTGTTCCATATAATGCTGCAGCAGCAGAACCTTTCAGTACAGATACTGATTCAAAATCTTCCATATTCAGATTCTTCAGATCGTTACCAAAGTCACGTCCCTCGCCCCCGAAAATATCATTGTCCATTATCACACCATCAATAACAAAGATGGGCTGGTTATTTTTACCCAGCGTAGAGTTACCCCTGATGACAATTTTTGTATTTCCAAACAAGCCACCGGCGCCCTGGTCTATTTGCACACCAGCAACACGGCCCTGCAGTGCATTGATTGGGTTTACTTCGTTTGTTTTAGCAAGATCTGAGCCTTTAACACTGGTTACTGAATAACCCAGTTGGCGTTTTTGTTTTGTAATACCAAGTGCGGTAACAACCACTTCGCCCAGTTCGGAAGTTGCTGTGGCCAATACCACATCCAGCCGATCGCCTGAAGATAATTTTATCTCCTGGGTACCGAACCCAAGAGAACTGAACACCAGCACGGGGTTAGCTTTTGTAAATGTAATGGTGTAGTGCCCGGTGCCATCAGTAACCACCGATTGGCTGGTGCCTTTCAAATTTACTGTTGCAGCAGGAACTCCAATTCCGGTACTGTCTGTAACCGTACCCGAAACAGTACGTTTTACCTGGGCCTGCAAATTTAGGTTGCCAAGAGCCAAAGCAAACAACAATAGTAATAGCCACTTCTGATTTTTCTTCATAGCATTAGTTTAGTTTTTAAAAATTTATTGCAAATAGTTGGTTTAATCGAGGGCAGGAGAGACAACGATTGGCTCAATCAATCATAAAAGAAATGTATTTCTTCTGCCGAAGGATATAGCAAAACGCTTTCACAAACTATATTACGAAAATGTTAAATCACAGCATTACGCAATCGTTTGTGTAAAATGATGCAAGCCTCCCTTATGAGCATTTTGTTTTTTGATACCAACGTTCTCTGCCAAATGCAACTAGTTAAAATGAAAAACGTTGGGGCTTTGATTGTTTAATAGAGCACCAATGAATGATTGATTTTTACTAAACAAATTTTTACAAAGGCCTTTTTTTAAGGCATCAAAGTTCAATTGTTCTTTTTAGTTATCTTTATTTACACCCGAAATTAAACTACGTTGTTTTGATACAAAACTTATTTAATTACTTTTAACTCTCTTCATGAATGATTGGAAATTTTCTCCTTTCTTCTCAGCAACATCTTTCATAAAACATTGCCAGTAGCAAACTCAATATGACAATCTTCATCACAGTGCTTGGTATTTTACTCCTTGTTATATTGATCACTGTTATCAGGCTGCCTGCTTTTATTGCCTTCCTGCTGGTAGCAAGCAGTTTGGGCCTTGCATTTGGAATGACACCTGAAGGTATTGCAACAGCTATTCAAAATGGAATTGGCGCTACGCTATCGCCCATTGTAAGCATCATTGCCCTGGGGGCTATGCTGGGTAAGCTGGTAGGTGTAAGTGGTGCATCAGAACAAATTAGTAAAACAGTAGTCGGTTGGTTTGGTGCCGGTAATCTTCGCTGGGCATTTTTATTGATTGGTTTTATCACAGGCCTGCCATTGTTTTACTCGGTGGGCTTTATGCTGTTGGTACCGCTGGCACTGAGTGCCGCTGTTAAATACAAACAGCCGGCTATTTATGTAGGGCTTCCTTTATTGGCATCACTATCAGTAACACAGGGTTACCTGCCGCCACACCCGGCGCCGCTGTATTTACAGGAGCAATTGCATGCCAGTATGATCAAAACCCTGGCATACGGCATCATCATATCCATCCCTGCCATATTATTGTCAGGAATTTGGTGGGGCAATATTGTAAAAAATATAAACACTTCGCCCAACGAGTCTTTTGTAGCCAAAGAAGGAAGAGTTGAAAAGTTGCCTTCTGCATGGATGAGCTTTACAATGGTGTTGTTACCCGTGGTATTGATCAGTTTGGGTACGGTACTAACGGCTGTAGTTCCTAATAACAGTTTTGCTTTTCATTTTTTTAAGTTTATTGGTAATGCCACCAATAGTTTGTTAATAACCGTATTGCTCAGTTTGTTTTATGTAATAGTAATCCAGGGAAATAGTAAACACTCAATGACAGTCAAACTTGGCGACAGTATTAAAGACGTAGCCGGTCTACTATTAATTTTTGGCGGAGCCGGTGCATTAAAACAAGTCTTGACGGATGGCGGTGTGTCACAGGCGCTGGCAGACCACATGGCGCATACTTCCATAAATATTTATGTGCTGGGGTGGGCCATAGCGGCTGTGATACGGGTATGCGTAGGATCATCCACCGTGGCAGGTATTACCACGGCAGGGTTTATTGTACCCATGATGGCCACCAATAGTGCCAGTCCTGAATTAATGGTGTTGTCCATTGGTGCAGGCAGTATGATGTTTTCGCATGTAAACGATACGGGCTTTTGGCTGTTCCGGGAATATTTTCAGTTATCCATAAAAGACACGATTAAATCATGGTCAATACTGGATACTATTGTTTCTGTTGTTGGTTTGGTGGGGGTATTGGTGTTATCGCTGTTTATAAAGTGAACTTGTTGAAAGCGGCGCATTATGAATGGGGCAATTTGAATTATGCTGATCTATTACTTTCAAACGAGTGAAAGTGCTTAACTCTTTAATCATCTTTTAGCAACAATAACTATAAAATCCTTTTGCATTGAACAAATCATAAACACAAAATAAAATGCCGCCCTCAACCAGGAAGGCGGCATTTAAAACATCAGACTTCATTTATTCGATCACTATTTTTTCTATTTGATTTGCTGCCTTAAGATAATAAACGCCTTTTGCAAAAGGCTTTACATTGATCGTTTGTGTACCGGCAAATAGTTGCCTGCGTAATAACAGTTGCCCGCTGCTGTTATAACACTGAAGCATAAACGCTTTGTTGGCTGTAATAACAAGATTGCCGGTGGATACTATGTTGCCATTGATGCTAAATTTATTTTCGGCTTCACCATATTTTACCACAATGATGCGGCTATAGCTTGTTTTACCATCGATACCACGTTCCATTATCCGGTAGTATTGCCTTGCTGTATTTACAGGCGTATGTTTGCTGCAGGTATTGTTGCCAATTGCTTCCAGCTAAGGCCATCATTGCTGCATTCAATGGTGAAGTCGTTTGTGTTTAATTCATTGGCAATAGACCAGTTCAACAATACTTCACCCTTTGCCTGTTGCTGTGCCGTAAAGTTTAACCACTGGATTGGTAAAACCACAGTAGTGTTTTTGAAAAAAGATATAGCGCCGGAGCCTTGCCCAACAAACAAGTCAGCATTTCCATCATGATCGATATCTACAAAAAAAGGTGCTGCCATACTGCCAACAGATATGGAATTAAAAGGATTGAGTACGCCTGATTGCTGGCTAAAAGCAGGGTTTGTACTGGTGCCGGTATTCTTGAAATAAAGAATATTACCTGCGCTATTACCAATTGCTGCATCCATATCTCCATCTCCATCCAGGTCCTGGAAAGCTGGTGCTGCATTGGAGCCTACATCCACGCTATTAAAAGGATTGGATGCTCCGTTTTGTAAGGTGAATACCGGAGAGCTTGAAGTGCCTGTATTTTTATAATAAAGAATATTACCTGCACCATTACCTATAAAAAGATCTTTATCACCATCGGTATCAATATCCACAAAAACAGGCGTTGAGTAAGTGCTTCCATTAATCCCATTCAATGGATTGAGTACCGTATTACCTTCCGGGTACGTTGGAAAAACAGCAGCTGAAGCCGTTCCGGTATTTTTGTAAAATACGATTGGCCCACTGTCCTGGCCCATAAAAAGATCCATATCTCCATCGCCATCTATGTCCACAAAAGCTGGTGCTGCTTCCATTTCCGCTGTATATCTAAATTGTGTTTGAGATGCAAATATGGGTGATGAAATATTGCCACTATTTATAAATACCACTGCATTGGCATAAGATTGCCCTACAAAAATATCCAGGTCTCCGTCTCCATCAATATCAACAAAACAAGGCTTTGAATTTCCGTCAACTGCCTTACCATTTAATGGATTATTAGAACCGCTTTGTAAGGTAAAGCTTTGTGCCTGCAACGCTGCACTAAAAAAAACACCTGCCGCAATAAATGCTGCCACCAGTGATGGTTTTAGTGAAACATCAAGTTGCTTTGCATACCTTGATATGCGTTGCAATAACTGTCGTTTTTTAAAACTGCTCAATTTAAAAAAGCGATCATTTGCAATAGATTTTTCCAAACGCAATTGCGTTTTGTAAAATACGGTGAGTTTTTTGGATTGGTTTAAGTGTTTAATTGTTTTCATGATATTTGATTTTCGTTTATGGTATACCGTTATAGCTTAGCCCAAAAGCAGTCAGTGGGCGTATGCAAAGCATTACGGTGGGTTTCAGTGGTGTGGTTTAGAATTCCGGGACGGCTTGTAAAGGGAAGTACCTGCACATCGTAAATTTCTTCAGCACTGTTTAGATACTTGATTGAACCTGCAATGGTGGCGGATGGCAGGTGTACGATATCGACGCCGCAATCCATCATCTTTTCTGCCACCGGTAAATTGCGGGGCACTGATGTTTGCTGCCTGTTTTTTGACAATCCAACAAAAAGATAGTCGCCATATTGAGCCAATCCTCTTACAAAGCCATTGTGCTGTGTCACTACGTCGTATGATCCATTGTGAATGTTGATTTTCACCAGTTGGCCGGTTGCAGAAAGCAGGCAGTATAATTCACCATTGATCCAGCGTGGAGAGTGTGGCATGGGTAATGCTGCAGCCACTGTTTCGTTGCTTTCGATGTCCATAATCAATCCACCTGTTTGTACCTGTGCACGCCAGCCTTTTGTTGTATGGGTATTACCAAACATGCTCACAAATTTTGGCCGCTCATTCACCATCGCCATTCCGTTTAGGTGGCAGCAATCACCGGAAGAAAGGCGGGTGATAAAGGGTGGCATCCATTGTGGTTCAAAACTGTAACGGTCATTGATGGTTACCAGTGAAGAGAACAAGGTGTTAACAGCCCATAGATTTCCGTTGTGATCCCAGGCCATGTCGTGCAGGTCTATAGCGCCGGTATAGTAGCAGGCACGTGGTGTATAAAAATGATCATAGAAAGCTGGCTTATTCGGATACGCTTCACTAAGACCCGGTGCATTTGATAATACCAGCACTTCATTTTCAGTAGCAATAGCCAGCCTGTCTTTACTTACTGCAAGCCCCATGGCTCTTTTAAAATCACGGGAAAGCTGCCGCACATTACCTTTTTCATCAGCAGAAATAAAAATTAATTTTCCTGCCTGGTAGGTAGTAACAGCAAGCGAACATTTAAGCGACCATAAAAGCTCATGAACGGCTGGTGTAAAGGTGCAGGAGAATGGTTGTATGCTAACTGTGCTCATCCGGCAGGTGTTTGGTTAAATAATTCAATAGCACTGTTGTGCATTCTTCAGCAGATAACACGGCGGTGTTTAATTCAAGCTCAGGATGCAAAGGCTTTTCGTAAGGTGCAGATATCCCGGTGAATTCTGCAATTTCTCCTGCCAGGGCTTTTTTATAGAGTCCTTTTGGATCTCTCTTTTTACAGGTTTCAATATCTGCAGATACAAATACCTCGATAAATCGTTCACAATAGTTTCTTGCTGCTGCTCTTATTTCACTATAGGGAGAAATCATCGCCACCAGTACCAGTTGATTTTTTGCTTCCAGTGAGGAGGCCAATCTACCCACCATAAGATTATGTTCTTTCCTGGATGCCGGATCAAAACCATGCTGTTGCAAAGCAGCCCTTATCTCATCCCCATCTAATATAATTGGGTCACAATTTTTTTGCCTAAGTGCAGCAGCAGCCTGGTTTGCAATAGTTGTTTTTCCAGCGCCACTCAGCCCGGTTAACCATACTACGGCTTTTTTCATATCACGGAAGTGAAGGTGAAACAACTGGATTTTTCAACAGCAACGGCGGAGTTTTTACAGCAGGGCTTATGGAATAACATGGGTAATTATTTTTATGATGTTTGTGTAACCGGGTGAAAGGGTAGCCGTATAATCATCATCAAAGCAAACGGGTTTGATTGATTTATATAGCGGCTCCAAAAAAAGATGAAGGTAGCTTTACCAGGCCGGCAGGGCAATCATGATTGCTTTAAAGTAATGTAGTAAACATTCTAATTTTTTTTATCATGAGTTGAGCAAAGCTTAGACGCACCGCATATATTAATTGCTGACTAATTTTTAAAAAGAACGCCAGGTAATGTAATGAGTCACAAAACGAATATTTTCATCCTTCATTTGCTATGATCTTTTTTCTATCTTTCGTTATATGTAGCTAAGCTAAACATAACAACTGGCAGGTGGCATCGCTTATATGTTTATTGACGCATGTATCAACACTTGCAAAAAAAACTGTCTGCAGTACAATACATACATTTTTATCTATCTTTATTCTATGCCCATAAACAAACCATTCTTTTCCTGTATTGTCACAATTGATCAATTCAACATAAAAAGAAACCGTTCTTTTATCTGCCTTATCCTATTGTTTTCGACTGCCACCGTGCTAAAAGGTCAAATACCCAGGCATATATTCAATGAAGTAAATGAAGAGCAGTTTAACTCAAAACAGTTTACCAATGCAGCAGGAACCTTGCAACAAAATGCGGGTGTTTATCATTTTGGTGAAAGTGAAGGGGAGTGGGACCTGGTATTGATTCCCTACAAAGACAGTTTGATCATCCAGGCATGGAGTGGTGTGTGGGGGGAGGCTGTCGGTCTTAGCAGCCAGGCATGGCTTCACAAATGTCAAACATTTAATACAGTAAAAATAAATGGAACCCGGTTTCACTTTGGAGGCTACAGCGGCCTGTTTGCAGATTACAAAGAAGGTAAAAAGAAACTAAAAGCGGTGTTGCTTTTTTCAGACCCGGTGGGGGGAAGGAATTATGGGAGTGACAGCGCCGAAGTTGGTTTTTATTCTTATTCTACCAATGTGTTTTTTGATGATAAAGAACGCTATGCACTGTCTCTGGAAGTGAAGCCTGAAAGTTATTTTGCCGGTAAGACCAAACAGGAATTAAAAATCCTGCGCAATACGATCTATGCCAACTATGGAATGATGTTTCAGAAAGGTGGTGAAATGGATACTTATTTTAAAAAGAAGGACTGGTACACAGGCTGGCAAAAAGATGTATCTAACTGCCTAACGGAAATTGAAAGAAAGAATTTGGCTGTGCTGAAGAAGTTTGAACAACAATGATAACAGTATGTATTCATGTTGTTTATTAAATCCTTAGTTACCCATCAACCTACCATGACAAGACCTAACATCAATCAAATAAAAACCGGCGCTGAGCTCAAACGCTGGTATTGGCTCAAACAGGAATTGGTGGATTTCTGCAAACTGCAACAGTTAAGCTAT
>CAZDHQ010000154.1:1980-8316 GCA_964505135.1 uncultured Ferruginibacter sp. | reverse complement strand
ATAATTGCCACCTGCGGTTGATTAATAATTGGTGTACCCATAATGCTGCCAAAGGTTCCAACATTGGTTAAGGTAAAAGTGCCACCTGCAGTATCATCCGGTTTTAGTTTGCCAGTCCTTGCTGCATTGGCCAATGCATTCACTTTCTTGGTAAGGCCTGCTAAATTTAACTGGTCTGCATTTTTAATCACCGGTACAATTAAATTGCCGCTTGGCAAAGCAGTAGCCATTCCAATATTCAAATCTTTTTTGATCACAATTTTATCGCCATCAATCGAACTGCTCAGCATCGGGTATTTTTTAATACACTTTACCACCGCCTCGATAAAAATAGGGGTGTAGGTAATTTTTTCACCCTCTCTTTTTTCAAAATCCTTCTTTACTTTTTCTCTCCACAGCACCAGGTTGGTCACATCGCATTCCACAAAACTGGTTACATGCGGACTGGTCTGAACACTATCCACCATGTGCTTCGCAATCATCTTGCGCATGCGATCCATTTCAATGATCTCCACATTGCCTGAGTAACCACCAATGGAAACCTCGGTATTTTGTGCAGCCACTTCATTGTTCCTGGCAATAGGTGCCTCATAAGCAGGCTCTGCTATTTTCGTTTGTGCATGATAGGTAGTATGCGGTTCTGCCACCTGCACTTTCCTTCCGCCTTCCACATATGCCAAAATATCTTTCTTGCTCACCCGTCCGTCTTGTCCAGTACCTGGTATCTTTTCCAGTTCAGCCATGCTAATGCCTTCCTGCTGTGCAATGTTCAGCACCAGCGGAGAGTAAAAACGAATGCCACTGGACGGAACATTGGCCGCAGTAGTCGGCTGGTAAGGAATATGCTCCACCACGCTGGCCTCTTCATATTCTTCAGCAGGTGCAGCGGTTGGTTGTGGCGGCGTAGCCGTTACAGCAGTATCTGTGCCCACACGTATTTTAGCAATCACAGCGCCAATCGGTACCACATCATTTTCTTTATACAATACTTCTTCCAGTACGCCGGCAGCAGTAGATGGCACTTCGCTATCTACTTTATCCGTCGCAATATCCAGCACGGTCTCGTCTTCTCTAATCGTATCACCGGGCTTTTTATGCCACCGCAGAATAGTAGCTTCCATGATACTTTCACCCAGCTTAGGCATTACCAAATCAACTAAAGGCATATCGTTAAAACATTTTGATTAAACAATCAGAGAAACTTCACAAAGCCCTCATTCTTAACCGGCGGTAAAGGTAGTTATTTCCGGCTAATGAAGCAGGTGTGTAAAAAGCAGGATTATGTTACCAGCATCGAGACACTAATCTACTTCATTGGCGTCGCACTCTTGTACAAATTATCTTTATTCAGCTTCCCCTCATTTTATTTTAAATGCCGCTCCTACAGAGCTCATTAATATTTAAATCTTTTTGGTTCTATCAAAATACCGCCCCTATGGGGCTTTGTGAGGAGTTTATTACAATAATCATTATTCTTTATGATGTTTAATTAATCTTGGTGAAAACCTTTGTGACCTCTGAATAGAAATGTAAATAGAAACTGATTTTTCCAAGCCTCGTGGAGGCGACATTTTGGTAGCAAATAATTAATAATTGCAATCAGAGCGCCATAGGTGCGGCATTTTGTTTTTAAATTGTCTTTGTGAAAACCTCTGTGTCCTCTGTTTCTTGGTGGTTTTAAAAAATTACAATTCAAATTTACTTCATTGCTCAATCTCATTTTGCCTTAACTTTAAACAACTTCAAGCCATAAAAATTGCTGTATGAAAAAAAACAATCGCCTGCATCCAGGCCTATCGTCTTCATCATTTAAAACACACAAAATGCATCGCCGCAAATTTGTTGGCATGGTAGCTACATCCGCCGCAGCGTTTAGTATTGTGCCACGTCATGTATTGGGCGGGCCGGGATTCATTGCGCCAAGTGATAAGATTGCATTGGCCTATATCGGCATGGGCACACAGGGTATACGGGAAATGCTGCCGATGCTGCAGGTTCCTGAAATTGAGATAGTAGCTGTTTGCGATCCCAGTAAAGAGGCCAGGGGCTACAAAGACTGGAGTAAAGATGGAATGAAAAATGAAATCAGGAAGCTGATTCAAAAACCAAACTGGGAGCCGGGCGGAGACAATAAAATACCGGGTGGCCGTGATAATGGAAAGGAAATAGTAGATGGCTATTACGCACTCAAACCTGATAAAAAGTATAAAGGTTGCCGTGCCTATGCAGATGCTCGTGAGCTGCTGGAAAAAGAAAAAGATTTGGACGCTGTGAAAATTATGACGCCGGATCACCTGCACGGAATTCTTGCAATGGCTGCTCTCAAAAGAAACAAACATATATTAATACACAAACCACTTTCAAACAGGCTGCTGGAAGGAAAGAAAGTAATTGACATGGCCAAGAGCAGCAATACTATTACGCATCTTATTCCATGGGATTCCAACGGATCAATGGAGCAGGTGATGGCGTGGATAAATTCCGGTGCCATTGGAACTTTAAAGGAAGTACACAACTGGACTAACAGGCCCGTATGGCCGCAATACCCGGACCTTCCTGCCGATAAACCTGCCGTACCGGAAGGCTTCGACTGGGATCTCTGGCTGGGCCCCGAAGCAGACAGAACTTATTCTCCCAACTATACACACATGGTTTTCCGTGGCTGGTATGATTTCGGAGGAGGTTCTATGGCAGATATGGGTCATTACAGTTTGTGGGCTGTATTCAATGCACTGCAGCTGACTTCACCGGTAACCATAGAGCCACATCGCAGCCATGTATGCAGTTTTCATGATATGCTGCCTTATCGCATTAACAATGATTTTTCTTTCCCGATGGCGAGTACCGTTCGCTTTAAATATCCAGCCAATGGTAATCGAGGCCCGGTAGATCTTTGCTGGTACGATGGAGGCATGCGTCCGCCAATACCGGAAGAACTGGTAGCACAGAATAAAGAATTGCCGCAGGAAGGGATGATGTTTGTAGGGGATAAAGGAAAAATTTTAGCAGGTTTTAATATAGACGATCCGCAGTTGATTTCAGGTAGTAAAATAGATGCAGCACCGGCCGCTAGTAAAGACAAAAAGGACCAGGTGCAAAAGACTTCTGAAGCATTACCCCTGTTTGTAAACGCCTGTAAAACTGGTAAACAATACCCCGGCAATTTCAGGGAAGCGGAAGCCATTACAGAAGCCATCAACCTGTATGCTGTTGCATTAAGAACTAATAAATTGCTTCGTTATGATACAGCCACACAAACCATCACCAATGTGCCTGATGCCAATAAATGGCTGAAACGTGATTACAGGAAAGGGTGGGAGCCGGAGTCTATTTAGTTTTATTTCACACAACGGGACAAAGGAAACAACGTAACAACGTTTTTAATCTTTGTCCCGTTTTTCTTTTCGTTGTGTTCTTGTGTGAAACTCCTAAGCGTTTTCTTCTATTATTAGCTTTCGTAAAAGATTGAGTGCATTCGTTGCCGTTAGTATAATATTCCTCTCCCGGTCAAACCTGAATTGGAACTTTTGAGTATTAATTTTTTGATTACTGCCCACAGCTACCCAAACTGTGCCAACAGGTTTATCATCTGTTCCTCCACCCGGCCCCATAATGCCTGATACTGCAATGGTATAATCAGTCTTTAGATTATTTAATGTACCCTTTGCCATTTGTATTACTACTTCTTCACTTACAGCACCCAAAGATTCCAGCACATTCTTTTCTACACCCAGCAAATCTTCTTTTGCCTGGTACGAATAACTTACCACGCTGCCGTTATAGTACTCACTTGCGCCGGCCTTGGCTGTTATAAGGCTTGCGATATAGCCACCAGTACAGCTTTCAGCGGTGCTTACTGTTTTTGTATACCGCTTCAATAATTTAGCCACCACATCCTGCATTGGCTCATCTTCATTTGTAACAAGGTAGTCCTTTACTTTTTCCTGTAATGTGGTAAAATGTTCATCAATTTCTTTTTCAATGGCTGCTTTATCATCTCCAATGGATGTGAGTCTCAAACGCACCATGCCATAGTTAGGTAGATAAGCAAGCTTGATATGAGAAGGCAAGGCTTCTTCAAAATCCTGTATTAAATCTGCCAGCATTGATTCTCCAATGCTAAATGTGAGCAGGTTTCTGTGAGCAATACTTGCCACGTTAAATTTTTTCACCAGCAGTGGAATTACATCACTGGTCATCATGCCCTGCATTTCATGCGGCACACCCGGCATGCTCATGTAAACTTTGCCATGCCTTTCAAACCACATGCCCGGAGCAGTTCCCCTTTTGTTTTGAATAACGGTACAGGTGTCAGGAACCTCTGCCTGCTTTAAGTTCCTATCACTGTTTATTGGTCTGCGAAAAACTTTTTCAAATAAATATTTTACGTTTTCCAATGCGGCTTCATTTACTACCAACTTACCATTAAAATATTTGCAGAGCAAAGGTTTGGTAATATCATCTGCAGTAGGGCCAAGTCCTCCTGTGATTAAAATGATGTCTGCATGTTTGCTTTCTTCATCCAGCGCATTCCAGATTTCATCCCAAGTATCACCCACAGCCACCCGCCTGCATACCCTTATGCCTGCTTTATTCAGTTGCTGTGCCATCCATGCACTGTTGGTATCTATTACCTGTCCTATAAGAAGTTCATCACCAATGGTGATGATGCTTGCCTGTGTCATATTATTTTGTTGGAAAAAGTAGGTTGAGAAAATTATTCAAATGAAATAGATTCATAAATATCTTTCAAAGATAAGCTGATTTGAACGGTGTCGATTGTGAAAGAGTTGTCTAAAGATTTGTAGTCAGTGAGTTGCCAACTGTTGTCAGCGTGGCGAATATATTTTTCTGCATAAATCCTTTCTGTGTCAATCAAAATATATTCCTTTAGAGAATTTATGTCACGATACAATGTAAACTTTTCGCCCATATCATAATTCCTTGTTGACTTCGAAAGTAGTTCGATGATTACAGTTGGGTTTGTTGCAGTATCAAATTTGTCATCCAGTAAGTCTGGACTGCCGCAAATAATCGTAATGTCTGGGTATGTATACAAAGTATTTTTCGGTATGTGTATTCTTAAATCACTACCAAAAGGCTGGCAGCCTTTACCTTTAAGCCTATGTGCTAATTCACCAAATACGTTTGCGAACACTTTGTTGTGCTTTAAGGACGCTCCACTCATAGCAAATATTTCACCACGATAATATTCATGTTTTTCAGTAGCACTCCTTTCTATCTCCAAATATTCTTCGGGTGAAATGCTGTTATACTTTAGTGCAGGCTCATTCACTATATTTTCCATAGATCAAATTTAATCTTTTAGTTTTGAGTATGCAAAGACACATTATGAAGTTTACTTTCTTAATTGCTTTAATCATTTCATCAGCAAATATCTTTTGTCAAACCATTACAGAGAAATTGACGGATGCAATCAGCAAACTGCAGGCGGATGAACAATTTAAACATGCAGCCATCAGCATGTATGTGGTGGATGAAAAAAATGGTTCGGTGATAGTTGACAGGAATGCAGAACTTGGCCTGGCACCTGCAAGTTGCCAAAAAGTAATTACAAGTGCTGCTGCCTTCTCATTGCTTGGTAATAGTTATACCTTCAAAACAACAATCGGTTACTGGGGCGATTTAAAAGACAGTATACTAACAGGCGATCTATATATCACAGGCTACGGTGACCCAACATTTGGCAGCTTTAGGTGGAGCAACACAAAAGAAGAAACTATTTTAAATAATTGTGTCAATGGTATTTTAAAAAAAGGAATCAAGAATATTGCCGGTAACATTTTTTGTTTCGATAGAAATTTTGAAAGCAATAACACACCGGGTGGATGGCCCTGGGAAGATATCGGCAATTATTATGGAGCAGCTGCATCTGCTTTTAACTGGAGAGAAAATCAGTACGACATCATATTAAAATCAGGCGATCAAACTGGAAGTAATGTTCAGATAAAGTCAATGAGTCCTTCATTATTCAATGTGAATCTGTATTCAGAAGTGAAAGCTGCAGCAAAGGGCAGTGGTGATAATGCTTATATCTATTTACCACCCTATGCAGATTATGGTTTTATTAGAGGAACCATTCCGGTGAATGAAGAAAATTTTGTCATCTCGGGAGCAATGCCGAATGCTGCTAATCAATTTGCCTTAACGCTTGCAGACAGGCTAAGAAAAAAAGGATTTAATGGAATTATTTATGCAGGTTCTTACAATAACAATTCAGTAGTAAGAAAAGACGTTTCTCCAACACCTTCTAATTTCTTCACTTTTCAATCACCTTCTCTTGATAGTATTAATTATTGGTTTTTGAAAAAGAGC